>JBMOJD010000120.1:0-7024 GCA_049317025.1 Fimbriimonas sp.
CAAGCACCGGGCTATTCCAAGCTCCTCGATTGGACCAGCGAAGAGGTCATGGCGACCCCGAACGCGGTCGGCAAGCTCCTCAAGGAGTACGCTGAGAATGAGGGCATCAACATCCTCGGTGTCGACATCGGCGGCGCCACTACTGACGTTTTCTCCGTCTTCAAGGCCCCGACCGGCGAGCGAATCTACAACCGAACCGTCTCGGCCAACCTTGGCATGAGCTATTCGATCTGCAACGTGCTCAAGGAAACCGGCGTCGAGAACATCGCCCGCTGGCTGCCGTTCGAGATCGACCCCGCCGAAGTGCGCAACCGACTGCGCAACAAGATGATCCGGCCCACCACGATCCCCCAGACCTACGAAGATCTGCTGATCGAGCATGCCGTCTCGCGCGAAGCCCTCCGCCTTGCGTTCTTGCACCACAAGTCGCTGGCACGCAACCTTACCGGCTCCGCGCAGCAGCGCGATATCGGCCAGATTTTCGACCAGCAAGAGAGTGGCCAGACCCTCGTCCGGATGATGGAGCTCGATATGGTGATCGGCTCGGGCGGAGTCCTCTCTCACGCCCCCCGACGCGCCCAATCTGCCCTCATGATGATGGATGCCTACCAGCCCGAAGGCATCACGATGCTGACGGTTGACTCGATCTTCATGATGCCCCACCTCGGCGTCCTCAGCGAGCACGTCTACGCCGCGGCCAAGGAAGTGTTCGAGCGCGACTGCATTGTCAAGATCGGCACCTGCATCGCTCCGGTTGGCCTCGCGAAGGACGGCGAGCCGTGCGTTTCGATCAAGGGCGAAGGCATCGACGTCAGCGTGCCATTCGGCCAGATCAAGGTCATTCCCATCGATCTCAACCGCACGTCAAGCCTGGTTGTGACCCCGGCCAAGAACTTCGACCTTGGCGAAGGAAAGGGCAAATCGGTCACCGTCACCCGATTCGACACCAGCAAGGGAGACCGTAACAAGACGACAAACCTGATCGATGGCCAGGTTGGCCTTATTGTGGACACTCGCGGACGACCGTTCAACGTCGAACTCGGTAGCCCGGGCCGCATCGAAAGGCTCCGACAGAATCTCGAAGCCCTTTCGCTGCCCCTACCGAAGTAACCGCGCTACTTGCGGTTGACGATCACGATGCTATCCGGCCCACTGGGCCGGAAGCCTCCAACCAAGTTGCCCTTCAGCACCCTTCCTGCCGTTTGCGTCTCCGCCCCGCCGTTCAGGTTCACCGCCCGCACCGAAACTGGGCCATCCTTAACCGGCAAACCATTCAGCGCGAGCTTGGCCGGGACCGTCGATCCCGCCGCAACCTGCACCCGCACAAACGCCTTCGATGCGTTGCCGGTCCCGATAGCGGTCGCCCGGTCGGCAATGTCCGTCACTCGGAACGAACCGATCTGAACCCAGTCCGGGCCATTGTTGAAGACTTCCACCGTGTGGGTCCCTGGCTCAAGGTCAAGGCCAACTGTCGGCATCGGTCCACTGCGAACCGTGCGCTCGAATCGCAAAGCCCCGTTGAGGCTCAGCTGGATGTTCCCCCCGCCGGTCGAAACGCCGGTCAAAACGACCTCAAAACGCCCAGGCTTGGTCAGAGTGAACCGGAACTTCAGCGGCTCCTTCGTCATCTCCCGATGGCCCGTGCCTTGCAGGTAGGCCGAGACCTGACCCATGTCCTGGCTCGCGGCCTGCGGCAACTTGAAGTCAAACTTCGTTGTCGGTGCCCATCCAAGGCCGGGTGAGAACGCAAGGTCGCCGCCTTGACCCGCCTGCAGATCGGGCCGAATCAGTTGACGCCCTTTGGCATCGAGAATCTTGCTCGAATCGATCAGCTTACGCGCCAGCGCAAACTCACCGCGCAGGTTCAGCGAAGCCACCGTGTCCCAGTACCAAAACTGAGCCGCCCCTGCATGATTGGCAAACAGTGCCGAATACACGCCATCCCGGATCGCCCCCGACTCATTTTCCACCGTCGACTTTCCGCCCGAGCGCCCAAACTCGCCGTAGAAAGTCGGCTTGTCCGTCGGCAGCTTGAGGCCCAAAACCATCGCCGAGATACTCGCCGGGTAGCCGTGGGGCTGGTAGTAGTCCATTTCGTCCCAGATCGGCAGTTCTAGCCCCGAACTCGTGGTCACCAGGTGCTGATAGGGGTCGAGCGAGCGGATGTACTGGGCCATCTCGTTGTGCCATTTCTGCACCGACTCCGGCCGCTTCGCCTCGATCGGGTCTACCCATTCGACTTCGTTAAACAGCTCCCAAGCCATGATGTTCGGCTCGTGCCCGTACCGGGCAATCGCGTACCGAATCCAAGCCTTGGCCAAAGCCTTGGCCCGGTCGCTGGTGAAGAATGCGTCGGGATTTTCGAGGAATCCGCCGTTCTTCACGTTCCAAGGATGCTCGCCCCAGTTGCTGTTCACGCGCGAGGAATACGGCCCGTGGTGAAATAGCGCGAGTTGGTAGAAAACGCCGCCCGCCCGCGCCGCTTCGGTGATGGTCTCCCACTTGGCCAGCACCTTGGGGTCCATATCCCCGATCTCCAGCTTGGTGCCATCAGTGGGCCAGAACGGGTTCTTGTTGTCCCAATGGTTCGCCCAAATCCGGCTCCAGTTCGCCCCGCTCGCCCCCATGCGTCGCATCTCTTGGGCCACATCCGGCACCTCGCGGTTGCTCCACGCCACGTTGTAACCGAGCGGCCAGTACCGCTGACCTGACTCAAACTTGAACCCAGTCTTCCCATCCAGCCGAATGAACGAGCCCTTCATCCGCTGCGTGGCATTCGCGGTTTGGACAAAGTTGGGCACCGGTGCGCCATTCCGGATGATCGTCGCCCGAAACTTGCCCGGGGTCCGGCTCAGAAGCGTCGATTTCCAAACCTTGCCGTCGAAGTAGGCAAGCCGCTGGATCTGTTGCCCGTTCGGCAGGGCGAACTTCACTCGGACGTCGTTGGCCACCGGGTCATAAGGATTCCCCGGAAATCCCACCGCAAAAGAAACCGTCACCGGCCCGTACCAAACCGAAGGAGCGAAGGCGAGACTAGAAAGCAGCGCAGTCAACATCAGTGTTCCTGACGTCAAGTTTGGCACGATCGCTCGCCAAGCTCCAGCAATCCCTTGTGAGTCCCGATGCGAAGGACCGGAGGTGATGGAATTCAGGCTCCCTTCTCCTTACGGCGATGTTTGTGCGCTGTAGGGAGAAGGGTCGGGGATGAGGGTTCCGGAATTCTTCAAGCAAACGAACCCAGGGACCCCAAAGTACCCATATAGCCCGAAACGGAAATCAAATCAAGCCTGAAAGGGACTCGGCAAACTGGTCGATCTGAACCTTCGTCCGTGACTCCGTCACCGCCACCAAGAGGTCGTTGTCCATTCCGCCGTAGTAACCGCCCAAGGGCAGGCCCGCAAGAATCCCTTGACCCAGCAACTCGTCGCGCACTTCGGTCGCGTTACGGGGCAGTGTCAAAGTGAATTCACCAAATACTCGCCCATCAAACTTTAGCGTCGCCCCGGCCGCCGTAAGCTTCTCTATCGCGTACTGAGTGTTGCGAACCGTCGACTCCGCCACTAGCTTCATTCCGTTCTTGCCGAGAGCTTCCATGTACACCGTGGCCGCGAGGGCCATCAGGGCCTCGTTGGTGCATATGTTGCTTGTCGCCTTCTCGCGGCGGATGTCTTGCTCGCGCGTTCGCAGGGTCATCACGTAGCCGACCCGGTCCCCGTGGGCCTCGACCGTGCGGCCAACCAAGCGACCCGGAATCTGGCGGACAAACTCCGACTTGAATGCAAAGAGGCCGAGCATCGGACCACCAAGGCCCATCGCCAATCCCATCGGCTGGCCCTCGCCGACCACGATGTCCGCCCCGTATTCACCCGGCGGCTTCAAAAGCGCACATGCAATCGGGTCAGCGACCACGATCATCAGCGCACCGGCGGCCGTAGCGGCTTCGCGAACAACCCCAAGATCCTCAATGGTGCCAAAGAAATTCGGCGTCTGGACGATCACGCAAGCAACGTCGGACGGAACGGAAGAAAGGTCTGAGCGGCCACCCTGATGAGCCAGAGTCACAACCTCAATGCCCATCGACCAGCAATACGTATCCAAGACTTGGCGATAGTGCGGATGCACCGCATCGCTCACGGCCACGCGCTGGCGCTTCTTCACCGCCGTCGACATGATCGCCGCCTCGGCCATCGAGGTCGCCCCGTCGTACATGCTCGCGTTCGCCATGTCCATGCCGTAGATATCGGCGACCATGGTCTGGAACTCGTAAATGGTCTGCAGATAGCCCTGACTCGCCTCCGGCTGATATGGCGTGTAAGCAGTTAGAAACTCACCGCGCGAAATCACCGCACTGACCGAAGCCGGGACAAATCGATCATAGATTCCCGCGCCAAGGAAGCAGAGATTCTCGGCAAGATTGTAGTTCTTGCGGCTGATCTCGCCCAAATGCGCCATCAACTTGGCCTCATCGAGCGCGGGAGGAAGATCGAGCGAGCCGGGCGCAACCCGGAGGTTCTCGGGAATCTCCCGGAAGAGGTCGTCGATCGATGATGCGCCAATCGCGGCGAGCATCTCGGCGCGATCCTGTTCGGTGTGGGGAATGTAGGGAAGATTCACGGGTTAGGAATTCAGTCTACGAGAGCCTTGTAGGCGTCGGCGTCAAGGAGCGAATCAAGGCTGGCAACATCGGTGATGCGCAGCTTCAAAATGTAGCCCGCATCGTAGGGATCGGTGTTGATCAGCTCGGACCGGGCACCAAGCGCTTCGTTGACTTCGACCACGTCGCCCGCGATGGGGGCATACAGTTCGCTGACTGTCTTCACGCTCTCCACGCTGCCAAAAGTCTCCTCGGCCTGGAGGCTGCGACCCACGGTCGGGACTTCCACAAACACGACGTCGCCAAGCTCCGATTGGGCGAAATCGGTGACTCCAACGGTGGCAATGTCACCCTCAACACGAACCCATTCGTGGGAGTTGGTGTACTTCAGATCGGCGGGAATGTTCGACATGGTTATCCAATCAGGATACCAGCTTGGGGTCTAGTTGGCCTTGGCTCGAAACGCCTTGAGCTCGACGAGGGCCTTCTCTCCCAGCTTGCGCAGGCTCTCGCGCCAGGTCTTCTCGTGTGGCTCCAATGCCTCCACCAGGTTCTGCAGCACCACGATGTCCCGGAACCACTTCTTGTCGGCGGGGACCACGATCCACGGCGCGTCCTCGGTCGAGCACTCGCGCAAAGCGTCCTCATAAGCCTCGGTGTATTCGTCCCAGAACTCGCGCTCTTGCCAGTCACCAACCGAGAGCTTCCACGCCTTCGTCGTGTCCTCTTCGCGCTCGCGAAGCCGCCGCTCTTGCTCGTCTTTGCTCACGTGAAGCATGAACTTCACCACCAAGGTTCCCGAGGCTACGAGAAGAGATTCGAAGGCATTGATATGGTCGTATCGCTTGGACCACACCGCTCGCGGAACCAGGTCATGAACCCGCACCACCAAAACATCCTCATAATGCGACCGGTTGAAGATCGTCATCGTGCCTTTCGCCGGCGTCTCGCGATGGACCCGCCAAAGAAAGTCGTGGCTCAGCTCGATCTGACTCGGGGCCTTGAACGAAGCCACCCGGTTGCCCTGCACGTTGACCGCATCCAGCAAGAGCCGAATCGTCCCGTCCTTGCCCGCCGTGTCCCGGCCCTGGAGAACCACGAGAAGAGCGTGCTGCCCCGCCGCATACATCAACTCCAGCAGTTCGCGGAGCCTCTCGGCAAGTTCGGCGGCCTTCAGCTTGGCGTCTTCCTTTGACAGGCTAGCCTCGCCGGGATCGACCTTCATGAGATCGATGGAACTACCTGGGTTGACGCGATGGCCGATGGACATTCGACATTATTGCCCCAGAGGAATCAATTTTGTTGGCAACCGCACATTCAGGGGTGAGGCAGACCACCTGCTCGGGTTGCGGTCGAACGTGGTGCAACCAAGCCGACAGCGCATAAACCGCCGCCGCGAGCACCACTAGCCAAGAAGATGACCTCATAGTCCCAAGATACGTCCCGCTAGCCCGAATATCGCCACTCGAAGTAGAGTGGCCGGCAGGGATTCTCTAACTGGTCCTCGCTCGGCTCAAATCCTTCGTGACCCGCACTGGGATCCGCATCGGAACGAGCAATGCGCGGCCCCGCCTTGGCTTCCAGCGCCTGGTACAGCGACGGCCAAGGCATGGCCCAGCGCTTGCGACGGGCAATCGCTTGGTTCAGCGGAATGAAAGCACTCAGCCGACCGGCGGGCATCAGTTCCAACCCCCGATCCTTCAGCGTCGCATTGTGGCTGCCATGGTGGCCGACTTTGTAAAGCACAGTATCTGCCAAGACTTCGTCGATGGATACCTGCTCGCCATTCACTTCGTAGGTCTGATCACCCCAAGAGAGCCAGTTGCCAACTTGGGCATCGGCAGGGAAGAGCAGATACTCCCCCTTCTTTCGGTGGTGAATCGCGAAGACCAAGCTCGTGTTGTTCGTGTCGCCATCGAGCGCGAGGGCCAGCTCGGCAACAGCATCGGCGTCAGCAAGGCTACGCCATGCGCTTGCATCCTTCGGGTCGAAGTATCGCCGCAGGAGATCGAACGATTCGTCGATGCGCTCTTGCTCTTCGTCGAACTCGAGGTTGCGGCGCTTGGCGTCGCACTTTATCTCTTTCGTGACCTCCGTCAGTTTTTCAAAAGGAATGGTGAACGACCGCTCAAACGGCGGCACGCCCTCATCCACGCCAAAGCCATCGTCATCCATTGCCAGACAAACCTTGGGAGTGTGATAAGTATGTCGCCCCCCGGTGTCGTCCGCTCGCTTGATCTGGTCGTTTCGAGGCGGGCCGAGGAACAGGATGTCGATATCACACGGCAAGGACGTTCCGTCCTTTGCTGTCCCCGTGGCGACCTCCCCGGGATGCCAGAAAGTCTTCGCCCCCTTGCTGAGCGCATAGTCAAAGGCTCGATTGATGCGACTTCCGCCTTTCTCAACGTCGCCAGGCTCCACGCCAAGAAA
>JBMOJD010000121.1:0-6759 GCA_049317025.1 Fimbriimonas sp.
AATTCTTGTCAGCACGATGGAGCATCACAGCAACATCGTGCCTTGGCAGCTTGTTGCTGAGCAGACCGGTGCAACGGTGATTCCGATTCCCATAACGGATGCCGGTGAGATTGATCTTGATGCTTACCATGCTTTGCTCGATGATTGCGTCCGGGTAGTTGCTCTGGTTCACGTTAGTAATTCTCTCGGCACGGTGAATCCAGTCAAGAAGATGATCGCTGATGCCCATGCCGCAGGAGCAGTTGTGTTGGTTGATGGAGCTCAGTCGGGACCTCACTTGCGCATCAACGTACGCGAACTTGGGGCAGATTTCTACACTCTAAGCTGCCACAAGATGTACGCCCCGATGGGTGTTGGTGTTCTGTACGGTCGGGAGGAATTGCTTGAGGCCATGCCGCCCTATCATGGCGGAGGCGACATGATTCGCACGGTGTCGTTTGAAGGGACAACCTATGCGGAGCTGCCCGGAAAGTTCGAGGCGGGTACGCCGAATGTAGGCGGTGTCATCGGCCTCGGCGCTGCCATAGATTGGATAGCCCACCTCGGTGGAGGGTCGCTGGACATTGCCTTCGAAGCTCTTGGCGAGCATGAACACGAGCTAACCGCATACGGCATGACAAAGCTGAGTTCAGTTCCCGGACTAAAGTTTATGGGCACATCGCCTACCAAAGTCGGCATTCTTGCATTCACTCTAGAAGGGGCGCATCCTCATGACATCGGGACGATCTTGGATGATGCGGGGGTCGCAGTGCGAGCCGGACACCACTGTTGCATGCCGTTGATGAAGCGATTTGGTGTGCCTGCGACGGTGCGGGCCTCGCTGGCGGTTTACAATACGAATGAGGATATTGATTTGCTAGTCGCAGGAGTGCATCGGGTTAGTGAGGTTTTTGGTTGAGCGGATTTGACTTGCGCGAGCTGTACCAGGAGACCATTCTGGATCATAACCGGCGCCCTCGCAACAAAGGCAGGCTTGCGAGCCCGACCAATGAAGCCGAGGGATACAACCCGCTTTGCGGCGACCAGGTTTCAGTCTTTCTGACCACCGAAGATGGCCGCGTGAAAGAAGTCGCGTTTGAGGGTCAGGGCTGTGCGATTTCGACGGCAAGCGCATCCCTTATGACGGAGGCGATCAAGGGTAAGACTCTTGAAGAGGTTGAGGCAACCTTTCGCGAGTTTCAGCAGATGGTTACCGAAACGGGTGATCCGCTCGATCACTCCGGTTTGGGCGACTTAGAGGTGCTGGCTGGGGTGCGAGAGCACCCTGTGCGCATCAAGTGTGCGACCCTGCCATGGCACACGCTTTATGCAGCATTGCGGAAGGAAGGCGTTGTTAGTACGGAGTGACGGTTTACAGTGAACGCTATGCCATCGCTCCCTCTTACAGATATCTCGGGACGCTCACCAAGAGCTTTGGCCCTGATGCTGTTTAGTGGAATCTGGGGGAACGTCTGTATGTGGCCCGCATTGTTCGTGATTCCAGGGCTTGGTAACCTTGCTTTGCAGGATAAAGTTGTTTGGTCTTCGGTGCAAGCAGCCAGCTCGGCAATAGTTGTTTACGCTTGTCGAAAGGAGCTAGGCAGCGAGCAGTCACCCAGTGAAATGCGGATTAGCGCAATCCGCATTCTCCTCAAGAATGTTGTCCTCTTTCTTGCCGTGTTGAGCCTAACATTACCGGCATTCAAACCTGGTCAGGAGTATGCAGGGACCGTTGCGCTTCTCTTTGTATCTGGGCTGGTGAATGCTGCTGTTCTCTCGCCTGGCCTGGCCCTCTTAGCGATCTTGTCTCAGTACGTGATGAAGCCAGTTGCACGTTGGGCATCACAGTGATGGAAGTGTCGGAAACAATGCCAAAGCCCATTGAGCCACCGCAAGCAGTCGAGATTCAAGAGCCGAAGTACGGTCTTTCGAGCATTCAGAAGTCTCTTTTCGAGGCGGAAGTGATCGAGTCCATTCGAACCGTCTATGACCCTGAGTTACCCGTGAACGTCTATGATCTAGGTCTGATCTACGATATCCAGGTATCCGATGCGAAGGATGTCCATGTCTTGATGACCTTGACTTCGCCCGCCTGCCCGGTGGCGGGCATTCTTCCGGGTGAGGTGGAGAGTGCCGTCAGGTCAACACCTGGTATTGGCAACGTGACACTAGAACTGACTTGGGACCCGCCGTTCACCGTGGAGCGGATGTCCGAAGAGGTACGGTTGATGTTGGGGCTGGACTAAGCACATGAAGTACTCCGCACAAGAAGAATACGGTCTCCGATGCTTGCTCCAAGTGGCGCGAGTTGGGTTAGAGGGGAGTATCTCGATACCAGAGATAGCTCGAAATGAAGCCCTGACTCCTACGCATGTTGCCAAGCTATTGATGATCTTGCGGAAGGATGGCTACATCAACTCGACACGGGGCCAGGCAGGCGGATACGCTCTTGCACGGCAGCCGAATGAGATCGTGGTTGGTGAAGTGCTCGCTTCCCTCGGAGGCAAACTCTACGACGATGAGTTCTGTAACAAGCACGCCACGGCTAACCCGATTTGCACGCAGGCAGTGGACTGCGCGATCCGGTCATTGTGGCAATTGGTCCAAACGACCGTGGATTCCGTTCTTAACGAGTTGACTCTTGCCGACCTGATGAAGACGAAAGAGCCAGTTTCAAACGTCCAACTTTACGACCTGCCCAGGCGAACTCAACCCATCTTGAACTGACATGAACGACACCACATTTCCCGTAACAGTCTCCGGCAATGCGCTGGACCAGATCAGGAAGATCCTTGCGAAAGACGGGCGTCCCGATGCGTTTTTGCGCTTAGGTGTAAAAGGAGGCGGATGCAGTGGGCTCGAATACGTCCTAAAGCTCGATGCTGAGCAGCGAGGAAACGATATCGTCCATGAGATCGACGGTATTCGTTTGGCGTGCGATAGCAAGTCGGCTAAGTTCCTAGAGGGAGCGGAGCTTGTCTACACCGGCAATCTGATTGGCGGCGGATTCAAGTTTGAAAACCCAAACGCCCAGCGATCGTGCGGATGTGGAACGAGTTTTACGCCCAAGAAGGCCGACCAGGCCTAGGCTTCGGTGGCTAGAGAGCTGCCGCGCCATTCGCCCCAGTCAAATCTAACCTCGCCTTGACCTGTTAGCCATCGGCGGGGAGACGTTGTCTCCATCCAATCCAGAGGAACTGCCGGAGTTTGAGGACTAGACGCAACGTGGAAGGCGTCCCGAAGCGCATCCCGCTGCTCTTGGCCAAGGGATTCTGGTGCCACCGAAACGAACAGTGGCGTGCCACTTAGTGCAACTAACCGAAGCCATTGTTCGTTTTTCTCCCACGGAATAGCATCTGTAATGCCCACGCAGTCAGCATCGGCATGAAAGAAGGTCTCGTGCTGTGGCATCCGGAAAGTCAGGGTGTTGATGCCCATTTTGCGAGTGCGTTCCCAGTTGCGCCCACTGGTGTCATCGCCAGTTCTTTGCATTTCAAAGAGTCCGGCTCCCAGGTGGCCAACCGTATTGCAGCCGATGAGCATGGCATCGCCCGCCGCCTCGCGAATCGTTTGGTACAAAGCACGAAGTATCTCCGCAGTCGTGCGAGTTTGGTCCGCAAATGCCCAGTTGCCTCGTGCAACGTCGGCGCCCATTTGGAATCCCCAATGGCCGAGAACGTCAAAGGTGGTGAAGTCGTGCTTGATGACCTCGTAGCCCCACCTCACAAGCCTCTGGATATCTTCGCGGACAAGCGCGAGAACCTCAGGGACGGTGGGATCAAGGGGGAGTCCTGACCCGTGTGCCTCCAGTTTCCACGAGTCGGGAATCGGCGCATTCGTCTGCAAGGGCCGAATCCAAATTCCGGGGTGAACGCCTATGTCCTTTAAGCTCGTCGCCAAACCACTAAGATCAGGGAATCGCTCGTTGCCCTCGAGGTACGGCCCGCCATCGCAGCCTTCGGCCGGGTACCAGCCGGCATCGATCACATAGGTCGGTCGGTTCGGGCCATCGGGGGCCAGGTCGGCAATGATCCCAGCATCGAGCTTCACGGAGGATTCGGAAATGCGACCGTATCGGTGGTACCAGTCATTGCCGCCATAGACTGGCTGAGCTGGCAATCTCGGATGGTCGCACAGCGCCTGGCAGAGCCTCCGGGCCAATGCGAAGGCGCCTTCGTCTGGTTGCGAATCGAGTTGCACACATTCTGCGAGGCAAAGGTCGCGGCCGCCAAGTTGCACCCCGCGGCCGCCGGTTCGGACATCCAGAACCAGAGTGAAACCATTGGCATCTACCCGCCAAGAGGCGAAGCTGGCACCTCCAGTTTTGACTCCCAGGCCCAGCGTTGTGCCGTCTTGGGGATCGTGGACCAAGGCCATCCAGGGTAAAGGCCGCTCGTCGATGATGCCCCGCCATTCGAGGTCGCCGTACCCGCGCTCCCAATGGTCGCCGAGGATGCGCGAATGCGGCGCGATTGGGTGGTTCCAGCGCAAGGCAACGCGGCAGAGCCGAGCGCGTGGGGCTTGCGCCCAGATGGCACCTGCCCGCCACTCGATCTCGGCGGCGTGGTTATCAGGGCCCTGCTCTGACCAGATGGCGATCTCGTTGGGTGCGTTCATTTGGGTTGCTTTTGACCTCGGATTCGGAAGCAGTTGCGGCACCTGGCTTCGTAGGCTTCGGTTGCCCCTATTAGGATGATCGGGTCATCCCAGTGGGCCGGGCGTCCATCGATTTGGCGGTAGGTGTGGCTGGCGGGGGCACCGCACTTCATGCAAATGGCCCGGAGTTTGATGACCTCATCGGCGATGGCAAGTAGGGTGGGCATTGGACCAAAGGGAAGTCGGCGAAAATCCTGGTCCAAGCCCGCGCAGATCACCTCGACTCCTCGGTCGGCCAGGTGCATGCTGAGCTCGGCGATGCTGGCGTCGAAGAACTGGGCTTCCTCGATAAGGACCACTTGGACATCATCCCTTAGTTGCGACTTCAGGTCTTGGATAGATGTCACGGGTAATGCCTCTAACTTGACGCCCATATGCGTCACGACCATCGAAACGTCGTATCGCTTATCGATGGCGGGCTTGAAGACCTGGACGATCTTTTTGGCGTAGAGCGAGCGGCGGGCGAGGCGGATCAGTTCCTCGCTCTTGCCCGCAAACATGCTGCCGCAGACGACGACAATCTTGCCCAGTGGTCTTCTCATCGCCCTCGCCTCATGGTTCAGATGTTGGCACGAATCCGTTGCGAACTACCCAGTTGGCATGTTCCAGAGGTTGGTGCTGAGCGACGTAGGTGTCCTCGGCGGCCATCCAAGCGAGCCATTGGTCGAGCATGGCGTCGCCGTCGCGGGCCAAGCCTCGGGCGAGCCGGACCTCGGCGGGGCAATCTACCCAGATCGCATAGGATAGATAGGGTCGGAACTCGCGCCGGGAGGATGAGACGCCTTCGAGGAGCAGGATTGGGGCGCTGAAGTCGTGCCACTCGGCCAGAGTTCGGGTGCCCCAGTCGGATCGCTGATAGCGGGCGGGCTTTCCTTGGCTCAAGGGTATCAACACTTGATCAAGCAAGCGGGGCCACCAATCCAAGGGCACGTCCCAACTGGCGAAGTCGTCGGTGTGGATGATCCCACTTTCGGGAAACTCACGGGCGAGGGCCGCCGCTAGGGTCGACTTCCCCGCCCCGCCGCAGCCGTCGATTGCCACCACCGTTGTGTGGCCGCAACGGGGCGAAAGCGATCGGATAGCCTCCAGCAGGCTCGGATCAGGGGGTTCGGAGTTGGCATAATGGGGCATGGGACATTTTTGGGGCGTGGATCTGGGCGGGACGAAGATCGAGGCGGTGGTCTTGGTTGAGGGGGAGCTTACCGAGGTGATTCGGCATCGGATCGATACCGAGGCCGACGAAGGATATGCCCATATCGTGGACCGGATTGGCCTGCTTTTGGAAGAGGTCAGCACCAAAACTGGTCTTGAGATTCCTGCCGTCGTCGGAATGGGGACTCCGGGGGCGATCAGCCCTGGCTCCGGGCTGATGAAGAATTCGAACACAACCTGCCTCAATGGGCAACCCTTGCTCGCCGATGTCCAGGCCCGCGTGGGGCGTGAGTTCCGGATGGCTAATGATGCCAACTGTTTTGCCCTTGCGGAGGCGACCTTGGGGGCGGCGAGGGGATATGAAACGGTCTTTGGCGTGATCATGGGCACCGGGGTAGGGGGCGGCCTGGTGGTAAACGGTCGGGTTCTGAATGGCGCCCATGGCATCGCGGGCGAGTGGGGCCACAACGAGCTGGAGGCGAGCGGCACTCCCTGCTATTGCGGCAAGATCGGGTGCGTGGAAACCGTCCTTAGTGGCACCGGGTTGCAACGCTACTACCTCTCGGTTACGGGTGAATCGCGCCGACTAGATGACATCTTGGCCCGAGCTCGTTTGGGCGAGGATGCGGCGGCGGTGGCCACGATGAATCGGCTGATCGAGTTCTTTGGTGAGGCACTTTCGGTCGTGGTCGATATCTTTGACCCCCATGCTATCGTCCTCGGTGGAGGCGTTTGTAACACACCAGAGCTTTACACCCTCGGGGTGGAGAGCTTGGCTCGATGGGTCTTTAACGACACCTTCGAGGCGAAGGTACTAGCACCAGCGCTCGGCGTTAGCGCGGGAGTCTATGGGGCGGCGATGCTTGCTTCGTGAAGGTTCGGTGTCGGCGCTCCCCTCCGTCTCGCTTTGTGATCGGCGTCACTTGATTTTTCACTTGATTTTGGTGCGCTCCGGGGGGTGTTAAGTTAATC
>JBMOJD010000122.1:0-6585 GCA_049317025.1 Fimbriimonas sp.
TTTCGTAAACAGCAGGTCGCGGGTTCGATTCCCTTCATCGGCTCCAGTTTTTTGATCCCAAATCGCGTCTTGCTTTGTGTTTCATTGGGACGATCAAGGCAGTTTGACCACAACCCTGACGACAACCCGCAAAGATCGGAGCAGATTGCCTCGACTATGACGACGATTAGTTGTCGTCATTTTGAGCTTGCTAGAAGCGAGTCCATGAGAGTGGCGGCATCCTTTCTCAAAGATGGAATCACGTGAGAGTACGTATCCATGGTGAGACTAATCTGGCTGTGGCCGAGGATCTCCATGACTACGCGGGGTTGGACGCCTTGGGCCAGGAGCAGCGACGCGCAGGTGTGCCTTAGGTCGTGGAATCGCATCTGAGCGAGCCCCGCTTTCTTTAGAAGCAAGGAGAAAGTGCGTCGGATGTTGGCTGGGTCGAGTGGGGTTCCCCTGGAAGTCGTGAACACGAATCCCATCTCTTGCCATTCAGGACCAGCAATCACTTTGTCTTCAGTCTGCTGCCTTTCACGATGGGATCGGAGAGCCGTTACCGCAAAGGTCGGTAGGTCTATTCTGCGGACGCCTCGGCTGGTCTTGGGGGGAACCAGACGCCAGTCTGTGCCAACTTTCTGAAGCTGATTGTTAACACTCATCAGCCCGCCGTTTAGGTCGATATCATTCCAGCGAAGCCCAGTCGCTTCGCCAATTCGCAAGCCAACTGCCAGTGCAACGCAGAAGAGGGCCTCAAGGGGATGGCCTTTGACGGTCGATAGTAAAAGGCTGGCCTCTTCTGGATCGAGAGGAATGAACACATGCCTCTTGACTTGAGGTACTTCGGATAGCTCAGCGACGTTGCGCGGCACGAGGTCCCATTTGATGGCCTGGTTTAGAGCGTTTCGCAAAACGTCTCGGATGTACTGCACTGTACGAGGAGACAGGTCGCTCTTTGACTTTTGATTTATTAGACGCTGTACGTCTTGCGCGGTGAGTTTCGAGAGCACGATTCGTCCGAGATCCGGAATGAGGTGAAGACGAACTATTTGGCTATAGCTGTGGAAGGTCTTTGGACGCTTCGAAGGCGCGACCACTGTCTGCAGCCAGTCTTCCAGAAGCCCGGCGACCGTCATGCGGTCATTAGCCACGGGAAGGCCCTGCTGAACTTGCCGCAGGATGACCGTCATCTTCTCCTGAACCTCCTTACGGGTCTTACCATAGAGGCTTTTTCGCCTGAGTTTGCCACCTTCATAGCCGATGGTGACGCGGGCTTCCCAGCGACCGTCTTGCCGTTGGCTGATGGTTCCTTCGTTTTGCCCTCGTTTATTAGCCATTTAGTGTCTTCTCCTTCTTCTGTCTTCTTCGAAAAGCTTTTGCCTTGCAAGCTTGGCCACAATACATCTTTCCGTCATGGCGACACGTGAACCACTTGCCGCAGCTGGCACACCGAATAAGTGGGTCGGACTTACCCATCAGTTCCTGCGAAAAGTGCAGGTAGACGGCGGCGAGGAGGGTTGTTGGAATCAGCGAGATTTGTCCAGCTGGCGCAAGGCTGATGAGGGGCTTGGTTCCAAGCCCGAGTTCGTGAGAGACTGCCATACGAAGAAAGGCCCGTGTGGCTTGCCGAGCAAGTGACATTTCGCATAGGGCTTCGGGAATGGCTACGAACTTGAATGCTCCTGCGACGTACCAAGCAGACGGCTCACACGGGTAGCTGCTGTGCTTCACGCCAACATTGTCATTCTCGATTTCAAGATCCTGAAAGAGTTCGTCATCATTTGTGTTGGGGTCCCGAAGCTTGTCCCAGAGACCCACAAGGAATCGGAGCTTCCCGCACTCATCTTGCCACTCCTGAAGTGCCTCTCCATATCTAAGTTTGCCACCGAACTGCGTGAGCCAGACGTTCTTGCCCAAAAATCCGTTTTGCTCAGCAAAGTTGGCAAAGCCCTCCGCTGTCGTCAGAGCGGCTAAAGAGCGGTGGAGCCCCTTCACTTTGTGAGGCTCGTACCAACGCAGTTCCACCTCTTCTGGCCCAAGGTCCACATCTTTGCCCATAAGGTTAACGGTAGACCACCCTCGAAGGATCAGCCACGGCAGTGGCTCCCCACCGTTACCAATGCGAGGGTATTGGTAACTTCCTTCGAAGTCCAGGGTGCCTTGCTCCCACTGATCCAATCTGAATTCCGGGCTCGCGGTGGCCATGAGCTTTGTTCCCAAAATCTCGTCTGGGAAGCCCACTTCATATCCGAATGGATTCACCCACCACTTTAACCCTGCCACGAGTGAAGGCCTTCGTCGCTTCGGTTTCATCACCGATTCGTCACTCATTTTATCAAATCATACCCAATAGTTCCACTGCCATATCGAAGCAGTCAACAATTCCATGTGGAAATGTCGACTGTCGTATAGAGATCACAATGGAAAAGGCATTTTTCAAAATCAACGAAGTGGCCAAAATCATTGGCCTTGGCACGTCGCTCACCTATCGGCTCGTGGCTGAGGGCAAAATCCCCAGTGTCTGGCTGGCAGGGTGCCGAAGCAGGCGTGTGCCCCGGACCTCACTTGACGCTTGGATCAAGGCCCAGAGCGAAGGATGCGACATCAAGAGGTTCGGCGAATGAACTCACCGAACACTAACTACCTTGGCTCAATAGGTCCATTAGACGACCAATCTCGCATCCAGAACAGCATCGAAGTGTTCCGATCAGATGTTTGCATGAGGAGGAATTTGGATGGTCACCGAAGAATGAGGCCCCAGACCCTGGGTCAGAGGGAGGCGAGGAGAGGTCCCACGCAGAAATACACGCCGAAGGTCAGGCGTGGGCTCATGTTTGCTGTGCGCAACGCACCAGTTTTACAGGGCTTTGCAACCCTCACTTATACGAGGCCGTTGACTGATGATAAACTTGTAAAGAAGCATATCGCGGCGCTTGGTCGCAAATTGCGACGGCTGGGAATCGGATTTATCTGGAAGCTTGAGTTCTGCAGTTCAGGCAATCCTCACCTCCACCTATTGATGACCGAGGCGCTTGGGGGAGATCAACTTGGCCTCTGGTGGAGTCGCATCACTGGATGCCATTATTCCAATCACCTGGTCAAGGCTGGGGTCATTCGGGGCCATGAAAGTTGCGAATGGTATATGTCGAAGACCTTACTCAACTATAGCCACATCATCCCTGATGGCTATCGCAACATGGGCAGGTGGTGGGGTGTGTGTGGCCCTGGTGTTGCCCCGGTAGCCATTGCCACAATAAAGGGAACATCAACTTCAGTGGCAAGGTTCGTTCGTGTCATCAAGCGGATAGCGACTCACAAGACCGGTCAAGTACCTCATGACAACGGGATTACAAGTTTTCATATGTACGGTGTGGGCGGTGCAACCTTGGCAAAAGATGTCTTGCGGTATGCCTTGAGCATGGAACTCAATGCGGAATACAATCCTTTGTCGGAACATAGGGGGATTTGAGAAGCGAGTAGCGAGGAAAAATCATGCCCTGTGCGGGAGTTTAGATGCCTAATTGCGCACAGTTCAAGGAAAGATTTACGGTCCCTACTGGCTTCGCGTTGAACCAGAACGCTGGACTGCTGAACATTGCCAATCAACAAGGTGAATCTGTCTTACTGCTGTTCAGGCCTATGACCAGCAATTCCAGATTCACCGCGAGACTGGGGTTCATGTTAACCTTCGTTTGCAGTCCTCAACTGTCCCACTCGCTCTAAGGTGGGCACATGTCCAGGATTCAAGTCGAGCGCTCGCTGTGCCCATTTTAGTGCCTCCGCATGTTGACCCCGTGACAACCAGAAGGTACTCAGGTGAAACGCGGCCTCTGCGACCCCGACACCCGCCAAATCCCCCAGGAGGGAGAACGCTTGACCATCGAAACCTGCATTTAAGAGGTGACGGGCAAGCGCAAGGCGCGGCCCTGCGTGACCAGAGAAAGCTTGGACCAGCTGGTGCAGGGTACTGCGCGGATCGATACCAGACCGAAGGCTCTCCAGATGAACCGTGGCCTCACACCATTCGACAACCGGTCCAGCGCCTCGGAGAACGGCGTCGAGGGCCATCCGCGCATCGATGAAGTTCTCCCGGCGAACAGCCGCCCCAAACCAAGAGAAGGCAGACTCGACCATGTCGGGGCGAGCTTCTAGGGACCGCTTCCAATAGTCCCGCGCGTCGATGTAGTTGCCGAGGGCAAGCTCAACCTCGCCTAAGTTATGCCAGAGGCGGAACCCAAGAATGCCGACGTCGATGCTGGAAATGTGGGACGGCAGCTCGGGCCCGATGGCGAGATAGTGCTCTCTCGCCTCACCATACGCGCCAAGGCTCGTACACACCCGCCCAAGCTGGAAACGAAGGTCGGGATCTTCGCCCACGCTCGCAAGACCCTCCAAAAGTGTCTGTCTTGCCTCCTCGGTCCGGCCCAATGCGCTGAGCGATGAGCCCAGAAGGGTGTACGCCTTCCGAATGTGGGATTCGCCCGGCGTGGCTTGGGAAATCGAACGGCGGAGCCAACCAATGGCTCCGGTGTGGTTGCCGTTGTAGTGGTCCGTCATTCCCAGGTTGAAGAGGCAGAACGGGTGGTTGGGTCTCTCGGCAAGGTCTAGCTTCAGGAGCTTCTCATCGCGAGCCCGCTTCTTGGCTTGGCCCTCGGGACTGGAGTCGTAGCCCGAGTGAAGGACGGGCGAGCCGATACGACCGATTTCCCCATCACGAACACTTCGGAGTGAATGGAGAATTTGCTCGTGAATCCGGCCCTCAAACTTCGCGCCGACATTTCGGAATAGCTTGACGTGGTCTACCCGCGTCCCAGCTCCCGCACCACCTTCCACAAATTGGACCGGGATGATGAAAGCTATCACCGAGTCAGGCACTTCGAGGACCGCTTGCTGCATCAGCTCCACCGTCGCGATTGGCAGAGTGTCATCGGCGTCCATCCAGAAGATCCACTTCCCCTGGGCATCTCGAAGCGATTCATTTCGGGCCTCGGAGAAGCTCTCCGTCCATGGAAAGTGCCGGACCGTCGCTCCCATCTCAGTGGCAATTTCAACCGTCCGATCTTTCGAACCAGTATCCACAAGAATCACTTCGCGGAAGAATGGGACCGACGAGCCCAGGCAATCCCGAATGACGCGCTCCTCGTCACGGACGATCATGCAGAGGCTGATGTCGGTTTGCTTGGCCCTTTCCAGGCACTTCTTTCGGATAGCTTCAGGCCGACGTGATTCGTTGAACTGGATGGGGTCTTCGCGCTGGCCCGAAAGGTGACTGGCGAAACCCGTGCTCAAGTCGTCTTGCCACTTCGAATGGTAGACGGTCTTGTTGCGCTCCAGGAGAACCGGGGCCGGGGTTGCCATGCGGGGCAGGCTTGCGCTTCCTTTGTGATGGACAAAGGCGCGGCGGATGATCTTGAGCCGATAGCCCGCTCGGCGAATGCGGTAGCAAAGGTCGTTGTCCTCAAAGAGCCCTTGGCCAAACCTCGTGTCCCATGCGCCGATCTCGTTGAGCACGCTCCGCCGGACGGCAAGACAGAAGCCCACAAGCATGTCAGTCTCGACATCTTCACCGGGACCGGTGGCGACATCCTCGGCGAACAGCGGCATCGTTTCGAGCGAACTGTAGGAATGGGGGGTGCGCTGGAAGTACCCGACCTCGTTGCTAAGCGGCCCGACTGCGCCGATGGTCCCGCTTTGGCCGAAGCCCTCGATGAGCCGATAATGACCGGCCCTAGGCACGACCGTGTCGGAGTTCAGGAAGAGGACAATTTCTCCTTTCGAAGCCTCCAATCCCGTATTGCACGCCTGGGCGAAGCCACGGTTCTCGGGGTGACGGATCAAGGTGAACTCGGGAAACTCGGCGGCAACTTCGGCGGCCTGATCTGGGGACGCGTCATCTACGATGATGACCTCGGTCAGCAGGTCTTGGCACTTCTGGAGGCTCTGCAGACAAAGGCGAAGGTCCTCGGGTCCGCCATAGAGCGGGACGACGACGGAGACGCTGGGCCAGTGGTCGGGCTTGGGCCATGCCTCGATGGGTGTCGCCTCGCCCACATAGGCTGGCGGGACCACGCGCTCAGTCATGCCATAGGCGAACGGATGGGTGGGTTGGAGGTCGCGCAATTGGCGGTTGCGGTCCCAGGCTTGCCAGATCTGGTGGAACCAGTTCGGGACGACTTCATCGCGGTGGCTCCAGGTGGTGAGCTTGCGCAGGATGCGCTCGTCGGGGCCCGCGTAGCTTAGGTGATGTAGGATGCCGAAGTCTTCGGACAGAACAAGCTCGCGGCCACCGGTGTATTCACGGATATGGTGGTGCTCGATGACGTTCAGGTTTACGAGGACGATGGGGTTCAGGCGTTCGCGGGGGCGGATGGCGTAATCGGGCGACTTCCAGTAGGTCTCCATCGTCACGCGCACTCGGTCGGCTACGTTGCCATCGGCTATCCGCTTTAGGCTCTCCAGGAGTTCGGGAGAGATAACCTCATCGGTATCCAAGATGAGGGCCCATTGGTGGCCCCGCTCGCGCGCCGCATCGAGGGCGGCTCGCCGATGCGACGATTCATCTTCCCAGTCTCCGAGGAGCACCTCGCATCCACTCTTGCTCGC
>JBMOJD010000123.1:0-6559 GCA_049317025.1 Fimbriimonas sp.
AATCGCAACCAAAAAACGCCCTGGTTGCCAAATGCGCCCGCAACGTTCCATCAACTGCCAGCGGCCAAAATCACCAACTTGATTAACTTAACGCCCCCCGGAGCGCACCAAAATCAAGTGAAAAATCAAGTGACGCAGCGCACATTCTGCACCGCAAACGGCCTCTCAACATTGGGCAAAGGGTTGCCCCCAGCGAAGGGCAACCCAAACGACCAAACTAGCCCAAACCAGGGGCCAAACGCGGAGAAATCTCCGCGAAAGGACCGATGGGCCGAATCCAGATATTGCGGAACCGAACCGGGTCGCCGTGATCCTGGAGGTAGATCGGTTCCTTCTCGCCGTGGACCTCGTACTTGCCGACCTGTCGGTGCGTCGTGCTACCGATTAGCGGGGTCGCGTGCTGAGTCAGGATGCCGTTGAGAATCACCGTCGCATACGCGGGCGAGACGACCTGACCATTGCTGAAGCGAGGGGCAACGAAAATGATGTCGTAGGTGTTCCACTCACCCGGCTTGCGGCAGGCATTGACCAACGGCGGTGTTTGGCCATAGATGCCACCCGGCATACCGTCGGCGTAGGTCTTGTTCTCGTAGCAGTCCAGGACCTGGAACTCGTAACGACTCATGAGGAAGAGGCCCGAATTCGCGCGACCCTGGTCCGAACCCTTGGGCGGATTCGGCGCCTGGTACTCAAGGTGAATCTGGCAGTCGCCGAACGACTCCTTCGTCGTGAGGCTGCCGCCGCGAACCTCCATGTAGCCGTTCTCAACCTTCCAGTTGCCGTTCCACTTCGAGAGGTCCTTACCATCGAATAGCACAATCGCATCTGAGGGCGCGGTCAGGCCCGAAGGCGGTGTGATGACCGCAGGCTGGGGCCGCTTGGAGTCGTGCACGCGCCACTTGCCGCCGGGCAAAAATGGGGTGTCGTTGTATCCCTGGGCGATGGCCTGTCGAAGTGCTCCAGTCCCCAAAAGGAGACCGCCTCCAACGGCGGAAATACGAGCTAAGAGATCGCGTCGGCTGAGTGCCATTTGTCTAGCTTACATCGGATATGCTCGCAATGATGCTCAAGACGCGCACTGGACATTTTCCTATCGGCTTTCGACGTGGTTGGTCTGATTGGCAAAAAGACCTGGGGGGAATGATCTCCTGGGCCAAGGACAACAGCTTCTCCGTCATCGACCTTGGCAGTGACGCCGACACCGCCGCGCCCGCATTGGTCGCCGCAGGACTCTCCGTCGGCTCCGCCGACCTCAAGAGCTGGAGTGCAGTCATCTCGCACGACCACGCCAAGCGAGCCGACGCCGTCGCCGAGAACGAAGCCTACTTCGCCGAGTGCGCCAAGTACGGAGTTCGCAACTACTTCACCGTCCTTCTCCCCGAGGATCCGTCGAAGCCGCGAAGCGAGAACTTCGCCGCCGCCCTCCTCGGCCTGAATGAACTGGCCGTCGCCCTGCAGAAGCACCAAGGTCGCCTTGTCATCGAAGGCTGGCCCGGACCCGGTGCCCTGGCCTGCACCCCCGAAGGTTACCGAGGCGTCATCGCCGAGACCCCCGAAGAGATCGGGATCAACTTCGACCCCTCGCACCTCGTCCGAATGGGCATCGATCCCATCCGCTTTGTCGCCGAGTTTGCCAACCGCGTCTACCACGTCCACGGCAAGGACACCGAAATCATCGGTGAGGCACTCTACGAATACGGCAACGAGCAGCCCCCAACCTTCGGCCAGGGCCACGGCTTCGGTGCCATGCACTGGCGCTACACCATCCCCGGCCACGGCGAAGTCCGCTTTAAGTCGGCCTTCGACATCCTCGTCGCCAACAACTACGCCGGTGCCGTCAGCATCGAGCTCGAAGACGAGAACTTCAACGGCACTGAAGCCGGCGAAAAGGCTGGCTTGATCGCCGGCGGCGCATTCCTCGCCTCGGTCTAAGGCCTCGTCAACAAAAGACCGCCCTCCAGTCGGAGGGCGGCTCTTTTGTATCTAGCCAAGGTTACATTCCCTTGATTTCGATCGGCTTGGCGAAGCTGGCCTCACCGAGGTTGACTTCGGCAAACGTGCACCAGATCCGCACCTTGCTGACGCTGTGGATGTAGGACGGTAGGGTGATCTTGCGGTTGTTCTTGCCCGGGGCGACCTTCAAGTTCTG
The DNA here is from genome assembly GCA_049317025.1 of Fimbriimonas sp. GTDB lineage: Bacteria > Armatimonadota > Fimbriimonadia > Fimbriimonadales > Fimbriimonadaceae > Fimbriimonas. Next base: position 2,150 of record JBMOJD010000123.1, read on the forward strand.
CAGAGTGTAGATGTTGTTTTCCTTGTCCACGACCTGCCAGTGCGGTGCCGGAGTCGCCGGGATCTTGAAGTCCGGGCTGAGGGCGAGGGTGGCTTTGCCGTTCATTTCCATGAAGCTGACCGTGCCGGTCTTGGCTTCGACGCCCATGAACTTGCCCGACTTGACCGTCATCATGGCATCCTGGCCCGCAAAGGCAGGGACGACAGACATAGCGGCGAAGGCGGAAGCGAGGACGATGTTGCGAATGATTTGAGTGTTCATGATTATTGATTTCCTGTTTTGAGCTGTTTCTTGGGTGTCGTGGGCTGTTTCCAGCTTTTAGATGAAGAGATCGGGTGCCAATGCCTTCTTGGTCTCTTGGTCAGAGCGAAGGTGGGCGATGGCGGCAGATTTGCCGTTGATCCAGAGAGAAACTGATCGGTAGAGCCAAGCATCGACGTCCGTGCCGATGGCAAAGCGCTGAGTCTTACCGTCGCGCTTCAGCGTGCCAAGGGTGATCTTGGTCGACTTGCTCACGTCGGCGGTGGTCATGGCGGATTCCGCCTTCACGAGAAGGACCTTGATCTCGCCCTTACCGGCGACTTTGAAGTTGGAGATCTTCAGGAACCGCTTGCCGTTTTCTTCGACAAACTCCGCGAGGCCCTTTGCCCCTTTGAAGTTGCCACTGGTCACTCGAACAGAGTCGCTGTAGCTTGCCAGCCTCAAGAAGCCGGTGGAGCTGACTTTCTGGCTGTACTGGATGGTCGCCCCGCCAAAGTTCACGCCAAACCGCTTGCACCAGATGGCGACTCCGCCGTGGCTCTTCTCGGCTCCTTCGGGCAGTTCGTAATTCTGGTCGCCGATGTTGCCCTTGATGGTGCCAAGGTCGAGGAATCCGTCTCGGTTCACTCCGGCCTGGGTTGCGTCCGATCCCTTCGTCAGATAGACGTGGACGTCGGGTCCGTTCGAGGTGTGGAATCCGCTGAGTCGAAGGTAAGTCTTGCCGCCGCTGCGAACGATCTCGGCCGTGCCCTTGGTCTCGTGGGCTTCGCTTGAGAAGCTCCCGGTTCCCAGGACCTGGCTGGCTTCGGTTCCGGCCACGGGGAGCTTTTCGTTGACCGTCTGGTTGACGAACAAAAGTTCCGGTCGGAAGAGGGCCCAGACTCCGATGGTAGCAGGGATCACGGCGATGAGTGCAAGTCGTTTGATGTTTGGCATGACTACGAAATGCAGCCCAGGCCTTCCGCGTTTCACTGTTTGGAAGAATTCTTCAAAGAAGCAAAATTGTCGTAAAATTGGGCCGTGGCCGCGCCGAAAATCCTGACCCCGACTGCCTACGAGTATCTCGTTCACGAGCGAAATGCTCTTGACAAGCACGAGTTAGTTGATGGCCAAATCGTCGCGATGGCCGGGGCGAGTCCCACCCATAACCAGATCAACTTCAACTTGACGGTGGCAATCGGAGCTCGCCTAAGAGGAACTAGTTGCCGAGGAGCCGCGAATGACCAGAAAGTCCGCGTCGACAGTGGGCGGCTGTTTGCCTATCCCGACCTCGTGATCTTCTGCGACCAACCTCGGTACCTCGACGAGGACAAAGACGTGCTCCTCAACCCAAAGGTGATTGTCGAAGTCCTGAGCCCAAGCACCGAACTCTTCGACCGTGGCCGCAAATTCGCCCTCTACCAAGAGAGCGAGTCGCTCCAGGAATACGTGCTGGTCTCCCAAGACCACCAGCAGGTCGAAATCTTCCGCCGAAACCCAAGCCAGGATGGCAAGGTCACGTGGAGCTACCAATCGCTGCGCGAGGGCGACCTCAGCCTCGAATCGGTCGGTGTCGTTGTCCCGATCGCCGAAATCTTCGAGCTTGTCGAGTTCGTGCCCGCAGCCTTGTGATCGGCTACTTCAAGACGGATGGCAACAAGAGCTTTCGCGGTCAGGTAAACCAAGCACCATGGCGTCCTTCTTCACACGCATCATTAACCGCGAGATTCCCGCTGACATCGTGTATGAAGATGCCCACGTCGTCGCCTTTCGCGACATCAACCCGCAAGCGCCGGTGCACATCTTGATCGTGCCTCGTGAGGAAGTTGAAGGGCTGGCCAAACTGCCGGAGACTGGGGATCACACCCACATCCTGAATGCGGCCAAGGTCATCGCCGAGCAAGAAGGCCTGACAAACGGATACCGCTTGGTAATCAACCAGGGTGAGGATGGTGGTCAGACCGTGATGCACCTGCACGCCCATCTGCTCGGGGGCCGAAAGTTTGGTTGGCCGCCCGGATAGGGAGTTTCCCGCGATAACGAGTTACCCTCGATAAGGAGTTACACTGGGGCGGTATGGCGTTTGAGCCGATTGAGACGGACGAGACTCTTCCGGAAAAGGCGAAGAGAGAGAAGGATATGGACACCCAGATGCTGATGGGGTGTTCGAGCTTCGTGGTGGTCTCCATCGGGAGCTACTTGCTCACGGTTTGGCCGTACTTCCTGGTCGCCGAACTTGAGAAAGGCCAAACGCTCCTGAATTGCGCCCTGATGGGCATGGTGCCATCGCTGCTGGTGGGTGGCTTTGCCAGCCGCCGCTTTGGTTTGCCCGGTGGGTTTGGCTTCGTTGGCGGGGCAATCGCCACGGCAATCTTCCTCTATCTGCGCTTGCAGGCGACCCAGTTGGCGGCGATGGCCCAGCAGCTGCCCACGCCCGACTATCCAAGCGAATTGATCTGGCTCCTGCCGGGAGCATGGCTTTTCTTGGTGATGATCACGGCCTTGGCCCTGATTCCGAAGGGTGAGCTTCCCGAAATCGGCGGCAACTAGGTCTTCTGCGAGGCGGGATTAGTCTCCACGCGGGCTGATGGGGTCGGATGGGGTTCGAAATGAACTTGCTCACTCGGCACTAGCGGCAGAGCCGCCGGGATCAGGCGGACAGAATCCTCGCGAGCTTGGATAACTTGTCGGCGCATAAAGGGCCGCTCCACGGCGAGGTGGAAGACGTAGCAGAGCATCAGGATGATTGGCGAGCACGCGAGCAGGTAGCCGAACGTGCGCAATTCCGTGCTCACCCAGGCGGGCCGGACGTGATAGATAACCTGCTGGATCGGGTGGTGCATCAGATATAGGCTGTAGCTGAACGCCCCCACCCGCACCAAGGGGTCCCACGAGAGAAAGCGGAACACCCAGCCACTCGGCTCGATGGTGAGTGCATAGCAAAGGGCGGCGCAAGTGAGGCCGACGCACAGATCGCTGATGGGAAGTGGCACGCGGAATGCGCTCACGACCCCGCAAGCAAGCGCGCTAAGTATGACCGTGCTCCATGCCGCCGAGGGTTGCAGACCCCGAACGGGATGGGGTCGGTAGGCGCAATGGGCCGCGACCATCCCCCCAGCAAAAAGGGCGAGGTACCAGGGATAGAGTTTGAGACTCTCGGGCACAAGCATCAGCACGGACCCAGAGATCAGCAGGCACAAAACCAGGAGTCCCCACCGAGCACCCCAATGGGTGATGCGGCTCATCGCGGGGAAAAGCAGATACATCTGGGCTTCGATGGCGATGCTCCAGAGGACGCCATTGATCTTGTACATCCACGCCGGGTTGAAGTTGTGGACTAGCAACACGTGGGCCACTAGCGACTCTGGAGTCACGGGTACGTACTGGCTGAAGGGCAGCACGGGGTACCGCACCGTCACCGTCGCGCAAACGATGAGCGAAAGAACGAGGCATGCGTAGTAGGGAGGCAGGATTCGGAGGGCGCGCCGACGGAAGAAGGACCGGACGTCGCGGAGCTCGCCGTCTCCTCGCCCGAAGAGCGAGAGTTGCAGGCAGAAGCCGGAGATCACGAGGAACGACGCCACGGCCAAATGGCCGTACCAGAACGGCGACATGACCGCCTGGAGCCAGCCAGGCGATTTCGGCTTCCCTAAGAAGATCGCTCCGGGGTCGGACATCGAGCAAAAGTGCCCGACCATGACGTAGAGCGCGGCCAAGCCCCGCATTCCTTCCAGGAATGCCAACCGATCATGCTGGCCTTGGCGCGCAGGGGGAGTCATCGCTACTGTTTCATCCTACTGGCTTCCGACGTCTGACTGCTCCGCAGGTGTGGTTGTTACTGACGGGTCCTCGTCTCCGCGAACAGAGAGGATTGGGACCGCCGAGCGGATCAAGGCGTTCAGATTTTCAACCCCATCCGGGGTTGTAGTTTTGTCGGCAATGGTTACCAGGGGTGGTTACCCCTGGCTTTCGGGTGTGGAACGGCTCCGCCGTTAGGGCTTTCGGCTGGGCCACTGCGGCTGAATCTTGACTTGAAGTCACCTTCAAGCTTCTGCTACTAGAGCAATGCCCACGCACATGGCAGGCGGTGTCCGGGGCATTGTATACGACGAGAACGGAACCACGGAGTGGTTCAAAACCCAAAAGCCCTGGGTAATCACCCAGGAAAAA
>JBMOJD010000124.1:0-6539 GCA_049317025.1 Fimbriimonas sp.
CCCCTCGGGCGAATCGGTCTGAGCTACGGCCACTCGAACCCCAAGGTGGTCGTGGCCACGGTTGAATACAAGCCCTTGGAGAGCGAAAAGGACCGTCCGCGTGAGGGTCGGGCCCAGGTGCTTACCTATGCGGGTGGCACCTTCCGCAGCGAAGACGGTGGCGAATCTTGGACCCGGGTGAACTACCTCAATCCCCGGCCGTTCTATTTCTCGAATCCAAAGGTTGATCCCCTTGATCCTTCTACCGTTTATGTTGCTGCCACTGATCTGCGGGTTAGCACGGACGGAGGCAAAACCTTCAAGGTCTCGGATAACCGAGTGCACCCGGACTACCATGCCTTCTGGATCGACCCGACGAACTCGAATACGCTCCTAGTGGGCACAGACGGTGGAGTCTTCATGAGCCACGACAAGGGGGCCAAGTGGCGGCACCTCAATGGCATGGTCATTGGTCAGTATTACGCCGTAGCTGCCGACAACCGACGACCCTACTGGATTTGGGGCGGCCTGCAAGACAACCAGTCGTGGGGCATTCCGACTCAAGGCAAACATGCGGCCGTGAATTTTTACGACACCGAGAACCTTGGCGGTGGCGATGGCTTCCACGCCCAGGTTGATCCCGATGACTGGAGCACGGTTTATTGGGAGAGCCAGGGTGGTTCGATCAGCCGAACGGACCTCAAAACGGGGCGATCGCGAGGCATCGGTCCGCGCCAATCGAACATCCCGCTCCGGTTTAACTGGAGCACGCCTTTCATCATCAGTCCGCACAATGCCAAGACCCTCTACCTTGGTTCGAACGTGCTTTTTAAGTCGATCAATCGAGGCGATAGCTGGAAAGCGATCTCACCTGATCTGACCACGAACGACCCGGCCAAGCAGAAAGCGGGCGCAAGCAGCGTGACGCCGGAAGATACAGGCGCGGAGCGCCATTGCACGATCGTTACGGTTGGCGAATCACCCGCGCGGGCGGGCATTCTTTGGGTCGGTACGGACGATGGACTCGTTCACGTCTCGCAGGATGACGGTGTCACTTGGACCAATGTGACCAGTGCCATTCCTGACCTCCCCGCCAACCTCTGGTGCACTCGGGTGCTGCCTTCGCGCTATGCCGATGGTCGGGCTTATGTGACCTTTAGCGGTCATCGCAGTGATGACTTCCGCCCGTACGTCTATGTGACGGAGGACTTCGGTAAGACTTGGAGCAAGTTGAATGCGGGCTTGCCGGAAGGTGACTCGGTTTATGCAATTCAGGAAGGTCGAAAGAATTCGGACCTCTTGTTCCTTGGTAGCGAAATGTCCTTGCGTGTTTCGCTTGATCGGGGCAAGACTTGGACGCGGTTCCGCACCAACTTCCCCACTGTTGCAGTCCACGACCTCCTGATTCATCCGCGCGAGCTAGACCTTATCATCGGCACGCATGGACGCTCGATTTGGACCCTCGACGTCAGTGCCTTGGAGCAGCTAACGTCGGAAGCACTCAGCGCCGATGCCGCGGTCTTTAAACCGCAAGATGTGCTCCTCCTCGGACGATCTTCGAGCCAAAGCCAGTGGATTGGTGATGACGTCTCGGGTACGCGAAACAGCCAGCCGGGAACGACGATCTACTTCCATCTTAAGGCGGCTAGTGATGTCAAGCTAAGCATCTATTCCACTTCCGGGGAAGATGTGAACGAGAACAGCATCAGTGGTAAAGCTGGGCTCAATGCGTACCGATGGAACGGTCGTATCGGTGGCGTCTTGCCCCCGCCGGGATCCTATAAGGTTGTACTCACGGCTGGCGGCAAGGAATACGTGACGACTGTCACGGTCGCGGGAGTCAGCGGTTCCTCGGGAGCGGATGCCCCCGAGAACGAAGACGAAGATGGCAAGTGAGAGCTTGAACCCGGCTTTTCGGGAGACGGCCACCGCCTGGGGCATCACCATCACAGATGAGATGGTGGATGCCCTGGCGGCCTTCGAGGAAGACCTTTACCAAACCAACGAAGTCGTTAACCTAACCCGGGTACCCCGCGAGCTTTGCTGGGTAAGGCACTTCTTGGACAGCCTCACCTTGGTGCCACTGATTGGTGAAGCCTCTTCCCTGCTCGACATTGGCACCGGTCCGGGCTTCCCGGCGTGGCCTATTGCCTTGGTTTGCCCAAACCTGGAAGTCATGGCGGCGGATTCGAACGGCAAGATGCTTGGCTTCCTCGCTCGGCACCCCCTACCCAACCTCACCACTCGAAATGTTCGGGTTGAAGATTCGGCTTGGCGTGAGCGGTTCGATATCGTCAGCGGGCGTGCGGTCGCTCCTCTTGCGGGCCAGTTGGAAATCAGTGCGTCGCCCTGTCGGGTCGGTGGTCGCGTGATCTCGATGCGAACCGCCGCAGATACATTCATCGATAAGGTCGAAGTTCTCGGCCTCGAACTTGAGGAAACGGTTCAGACGGAGCTCCCCGCCGAACAGGGGACACGGAGCCTGCCGATCTATCGTAAATTCCGCTCCACCCACGTGATCTACCCGCGCCCCTGGGGCAAGATTAAGGCCGCCCCGTTGTTCTGATTTGCCTTCGTCGGACGTATTCTGAGAAGTAATGGTCGCTGCTTCCCTGCTCCTACTCGCTCCCAGCCTTACCCTTAGCCTCCCAAACCTGGGTGGCAAGTCGGTTGGCTTGCTTCCATCGGCAAAAGAGCAAGCGACCGTGCTGATGTTTGTGCTCAGCGAATGCCCGTTAGCGAACAAGGTGATGCCCGAATTCGGGCGGATCGCCACCAAATACGGCGCTCGTGGGGTGCGGTTTCACCTAGTCTACGTGGACCCGAAGGCGGCGCTGGGAGACCTGCGAAAGCATGCCTCTGACTTCAAAGTGCCCGGCCCGCTTTACGATCGCGACCGCCAGATCGTACAGAAGTTGGGCGTGACAATTAGCCCTGAGGTCCGAGTCTTCCGGCCCGACGGCTCTGTTGCCTACCAGGGGCGGATCGACGATCGATTCATTGCCCTTGGTCGCCAGAAGGCGCTCACCCGATCCGACCTTCGCATTGCTCTCGATGAACTCCTCGCGGGCCAGAAGGTCTCGCAACCCAAGACGCCCTCGGTGGGCTGCATTCTTTGACATACTATGCCTATGGACGCGGATACGCTCTATCTTGAGGTCATCGAGAAGACCTCCCGGCACCTGAACCCCTACCTTGCGCGACTGCAAAGCTTCGCCGGGTTTGGCATCGAGACTCGGGCCGAAGGTTGCACGATTTGGGACCACGAGGGCCGCGCGTACCTCGACTGCTTGGGCGGCTACGGGACGTTTTCGCTCGGCCATCGCCACCCGCGCGTGGTGGAGGCGGTCAAGCGTCAGCTCGACCAGATCGCTCTTGGCGGCAAGGCGTTCTTCTCCCAGAATGCCGGGGACCTTGCCGAGATGCTCGCCGAAATCACGCCGGCGGGACTGGAGTTCAGCTTCTTCTGCAACAGCGGAGCCGAGGCCGTGGAGGCCGCGCTCAAGTTCGCCAAGGGTTCCACGGGGCGCGCCAAGATCGTCTCAACCCAGGGCAGCTACCACGGCAAGACTCTCGGCGCCCTCGCGACAACGGGCCGGGAGAAGTATCGCAAGCGATTTGAGCCCCTGATGCCGGGGGTTGTCTTCGTTCCCTACGACGACATCGAAGCGGCCGTGGCCGAGATTGACGACGAGACCGCCGCGATGATTGTGGAGCCGATTCAGGGCGAAGGCGGGATTATCGTGCCTCAAGATGGATACCTCGCCGCCCTAAGAAAGGCTTGCGACGAGCATGGCGCGCTCTTGATTTTTGACGAAGTTCAAACGGGCCTCGGGCGCACAGGGCTGATGTTTGGCTGCGACCACGAAGGCGTCGCTCCGGACCTCATGACTCTGGCCAAATCGCTTGGCGGCGGCATCATGCCGTTGGGCGCATTGGTCGGCACGCCGACGATCTGGGAGTCGATCTACAGCGTCAACCCCATGGCCCACACGAGCACATTCGGGGCGAGCCCGATTGCGTGCGCAGCGGGAATTGCGGCGATCCAGACCCTCCGCGAGGAGGGCCTCGTGGAGAGGTCAGCCCAAATGGGGGCGAGACTGCTGGCGGGACTGCAGAGTGTGGCGGACCGGCACAACGACCTCGTGCTCCCCACCCGAGGCCGGGGACTGATGATCGGCTTGGAGTTCCGCCAAGACGAAGTCGGCGAGATCGTGGTGGCGATGATGATGAAGCACGGCCTTTGCGTGGCGTACGCGCTGAACAATCCGCGTGTCCTGCGCTATGAGCCGCCGTTCGTGATCACCGAAGAGCAGGTGGATTTCGCCGTTGAAACCACCAATCTCGCGGTTCAAGATGCCAAGGAGCTCCTCGGCTCGCTCGTTTAAGCGCTAGGCAATCATCGGATCTTGCACAAACCCCTCAAAGACGGGGAGGTAGTCGCGCCACTCTTCCCTACCTTGGGCCTTTAGGTAGGTCGGGAGCGACAGGTACGGAATGAAGTGCGGGCGGCGAGGCTTCCGCGCCAGTCGCATGTGCGCTTGTTGCGGGGTCTTGTCGCCCTTCTTCAGATTGCAGCGGCGGCAGCAGGCCACGAGGTTATCCCAGGTGTGGGGTCCGCCGACCCACTTGGGCACGACGTGGTCGATCGTGAGCTCGCGGCCCCGCGCCCCGCAATATTGGCAGGTGTAGTTGTCCCTCGCCAGCACCGAGTGGCGGCTCAGGCGTAGCTGGGGCATCGGCCTACGCACCATATAGCGCATCTTGACCACGGAGGGGGCGCCGTGGATCCCTGAGCAGGTAACCAATGGGTTGTCGCGCTGGACAAGGACATCCGCCTTGCCAAGCAAGAGAAGCGCCACCGCCCGCCGCAAATTGCAGACGTTGAGCGGCTCATAGTTGCTGTTCAGTACCAAAACGTCATGCAGCCCCATGTTGAACTCCTTCCGAAGAAATGCGACCCAAGAAGCAAAGAAGGCCCGCGCAGTCTCGTGCACGGGCCTTCATGGCAGCCAGGGACGCGAAACGTATCGCCGTGCCCCGCCAAGCGGGGCATCCGTCTTGCCCTAGTAGGGTTATCGCCTCGTGCCGTGCCATCTTGTGATCTTAGACGATTGAGCGGTCTGATTTGGACCGGGTCCCGCCGCAATTCGTGTGAAGAAATTGTTAAGCCATCATGGGATAGATGAGAGTCATTTTCACTCCTTCTCCAGCCACTCCACGGCGGTGCCGTCCAGGTGCTGGATGGCCTCCATATCGGGAGTTCAATTCGAGCCTGGCTGGCGTGATGGCACCTTGTTCCCATACGAGTTTGATTCGGATGACGGCTTTGTGGACACGGGATCATGGGGTTTGGGCAAGCCACCAGACCGTCGTTCCGGTTGGCCTCGAGCGCCCGCGCGCCTGCGGACGATTGCGGGAAGCCCTGCGAGAGAGGTATAATGCTGATTCGCGAAAGCGCTCCGGTCGTCTAGTGGTCCAGGACATCGCCCTCTCACGGCGAAGATCGCGGGTTCGACTCCCGTCCGGAGTACCAAACTTTATGGTGCTCGTCCTTTTAGTAGGACTCATGCTGGTCAGGAAGCAATAATCCTGACGTTCTTCGCCAGGGTCTTGAACCTCTCTCCGTCTGACTGCACAACCGTAATTGTTACGTGGCCGGATTTGCTTGTATGGACATCCCGGACAACGCCAGCTTTTCCTGCATGCACGCCCCTCGTTACCTCACACTCTGCGCCGTCTTTGAGTTTGTCTTCTGGTACTTCCACCTTTTTGCCTTTCTGCGATCGTCAAGCTCGGATAACACTGTATACCGTGCTCGGAACTCTTGCAACGCAATACTTGCTTGGATAGGATTTCTCTGCATCTTGCCCGGCTATGACTGAGCTTGACGCCTGAGCCTAGGCGGATTCGATTGATTTCCAATCAGCCAGAGAAATGCTTCGGCCGGGATACGAGACTGATTTGAAAGGCCAGGCCATCGTGACCCAATTCCGAACGGCTTCGTAGAGGCGGGTTTCCATGCCGCTGGCAAGGTGACTTTGCCTGATCCATAGATAGACTTCGGCATCAAAACCTACTTTGCGCGTAGGAAGGAGATAGACGCATCCGAGAACGATCGACTCGTTGGGGGCGACTACGGTGTAGGCGAACGAACGCCGGGTCTGAAACTCCTTCTGATGCCAACCAAGATCGATTAGGTTTTGCTCTAAAGTGAGCCCCTCGGGCCACTTGCCACCCCAGATCGTCTTGCAGTGCTCGACGCTCGACATAACCGCGTCGAAGTCCTTGACGACGTCATTCACCGTCAGCATCCGTAAGTGAAACTCATCGGTTTTGAGCGTGTCGGGAACTGAGAAGTCTTCCGGGACAAATGTGGGCATTGATAACCTTGGGAAGTCGATCAGTTTACTCGGTAGGGTCGGACTTGGTGTGCTCCAGTCGTCTCGTGGTCCGAGACATACTTGTCAGTTCGATGTTCATGGGTGTGTGCGGCTGGACATTTGCTCAGGGACCTCTTAGGTCGTTGATGAAGGCTTGGACGAACTTGGTGAGGTCCC
>JBMOJD010000125.1:0-6527 GCA_049317025.1 Fimbriimonas sp.
GTAACCACCCCTGGATAAGGTCAACCCCGATTCGCCAACCCCGGACGGGGTTGCACACGGAAGCCACGGAGGATGTCCAGCCCATCCGGGGTGATGTTCGGCGTAGTCGATTACCCAGGGGCTTTAACGCGGGCCGATGGGTCTTCGACAACTCCGCCAACAGGTTCGTGGCTTGAGTGTGGCGCCTGATGTACAACCCCATCCCGGCTTGGGGTTCGATCGTGACCGTTACCAGGGGTGAATACCCCTGGCTTTCGGGTGTGCGACGGCTCCGCCGTCGAGTCGATGGTTGGAATCGAGAGTATCGATGTCGTTTCCTGATTTAGGCTGGTGGTTCACGGGCTTTCGGTGGATGCCTCGTGCTCAGGTGTCCAGTCGTTTAGTGCAGGCGTCCACTGCATGCGCCAGCACGATCATCTGGCTTCGCAGTGGCACCATCCGCACGATCATCTGCCCTCAAAGCATAGGCAAACCGCCCGCTTGGCATGGTCCCAGCGCGGACCTGGGATTGGTCGGGTACGGTTCTCTGTAGCATGGTTGTTACACTTCTCGCTTCGATGGTCGTTGGATTCCAAACCTACAATCCCACCGGCACCCAGATTCTCGTCCAATTCGACAATGGCAAGAGCTTTGTCATCGCGACCGACCCGAAGAACTCGCCCAAGACGACCAAGCGCGTCCTGGAACTGGTGAAGAGTAAATTTTACGATGGTCAGCGATTCCACCGCGTCGAAGGTTGGGTCGTTCAGTGGGGCGATCCGGTCAGCAAGAAGAGCATTGAGGGCGCGGGGCGTTCGGGCTCGGGCAAGAACATGGAATTTGAGGGCAGCGTCGCTCCGTTCACTCGGGGCACGGTTGGTGTGGCCTCGACCGGTGCTCGCGTTGGTGGCGATTCGCAGTTGTTTGTCGTCAAGAACGATTCGCGATTCCTCGATGCTGACTACGCCGTGGTTGGCAAGGTCGTCAAGGGAATGGACGTGGTGGACCAGATCAAGCAGGGCGACCGAATCACCAAGATCACTGTCGTCGCCGCCAAGGCCAAGGGCAAAAAGTAAACGTGGCTGACCTTCGATTTGCCTGTATCGGGGTTGCGGGAATCGCCGGGGCGCACTTGGATTCGATTCCCAAGCGCCCGGGCGTCGAGGTCGTTGGCCTCTGCGATGTCTCGGACGTGGCCCTGGCGAATGCCCAGGCCAAGTTCCCTTCGGCAACCACCTTCAAGGATCCGGCTGAGCTTCTCGCCACCGTGAAGCCAGACGTCGTCGCCGTCTGCACGCCCAATAAGTGGCACGCGGAGTACTCGATTCTCGCGCTTGAAGCGGGCGCGCACGTCATCTGCGAAAAGCCGATGGCGATGACTTCGGACGAAGCCATTGCCATGGAAGCGGCTCGGGCCAAGGCCGGAAAGATCGGCATGGTGAACTTCAGCTACCGGAACAACATGGCGTTTCGCTTTGCCCGGCAACTGATCGCCAACGGCGATCTCGGCGACCTTCAGCGCGTTCAAGCGGTCTACCTGCAGAGCTGGCTTGGGGCCGAGGGCACGAAGTATTCGTGGCGAAATGATGCCTCCGTGGCGGGCTTTGGCGCGCTGGGCGACCTCGGCGTGCACATGATCGATGGCGTTCGGTTCATCACCGGGCGCGATTACGAATCGGTTGTGGGCCTCAGCGAGATTCGCACCCCGCAGAAGCCCGATGCTCATGGCGTGCTGCAAAACGTGACGACCGACACCAATGCTTGCTGGCTCGCCAAGATGAGCGGCGGAGTCGTGGGCACGTTCGAAACCTCTCAGACGGCGGCGGGCTACGGAAACTACTTCCGCATCGAAGTCTCCGGCTCCAAGGGGACCCTGATCGTGGTGAGCGACAAGGATGGCGAGCTTCAACTCTTCGCCGGCCCTACGCTCTCGCACTATGCGACCTGGACGACGGGACATCCGACCGTCAGCGTCCCCAGCGGTTTCCGCGACTCCCAGAAGGCCTATGGCCCGGGTCTCGTCATCGCCGCCATCCGCGGTGAGACCGAGGACTACCCGACCTTCGCCGATGGTGTGGCGGCCCAGTCCGTTCTCACCGGCATCGCTGAATCAATGGCCTCTGGCGCTTGGGCAGGAGTTTGAATATGAACAAGTTGCGAATCGGAATTACTCTTTTTCTCGTCGCTCTGAGTCTGCTTGTCTCGGCGGCACCGACTGGTCGCCGCCAAGCGGCAGACCAGCGAGTCTCGGACGTGATCTATCTGAAGAAGGCGGGCTACGCCCTAACGATGGACGTTTTTCGTCCCGAAAAGCCCAATGGCATTGGCGTGATCTACATGGTCAGTGGCGGCTGGGTCAGCGATCACAACAGCATCAGCCCGGACATTGCCAAGGTCTTTACCAGCCGGGGCATGACGGTTTTTGAGGTGGTCCACGGGGCTCAGCCTCGATTCAACGTCACCGAGATCGTCGATCAGATCCATCGCGCGGTACGGTTCGTGCGTGCGAATGCCGCTACCTACGGAGTGGACCCCAACCGTCTTGCCATCACTGGTGGCAGTGCGGGCGGACACCTTTCGCTGATGATGGCGACCAAGGGAGGCCCTGGTTCCTCCACTTCGGCCGACCTTGTGGATCGAGCGAGCAGCGAAGTCCAATCGGTAGGGATCTTCTTCCCGCCGACCGACATGCTGAACTATGGCAAGGAGGGCGTCAAGGCGTTCGAAGTGCCCGCTCTGCGAATCTTCTGGCCCGCCTTCGGCATGACCACGACCACCCCCGCGGAGCGAGCCGAAACCTTGGGTCGCGAGCTTTCGCCGATCTACTTTGCGAGCGCGAAAACCCCGCCCGTCCTTATCGCCCATGGCGATGCCGACCCGTTGGTTCCGCTCCAACAGTCGCAAATCTTCATCGCCAAGTTGCAGAGCTTGGGCGTGAAGAACAAGCTGATCGTGGTCCCCGGCGGCGCCCACGGCTGGCCGAACATGGTGCCCCAGCTGAACCAGATCGCCGATTGGTTCGAAGAAACCCTGAAGAAGTGAAGCCCGACGCCTTTAGGCGCGGGCTAACGACTGGCGAATGACCTCGACCTTGAACTCCTCGGTCGAGGCCGTTCCGCCCAAATCCACCGTAAGACACTGACCGTCGGCGCAGACGCGCAAGACCGATTTGCCAATCCGGTCGGCAAGGTCATTCTGCCCGAGGTGACGCAGCATCATCAGTGCGCTGAATAGGAGCGCGGTCGGGTTCGCGATTCCCTTGCCTGCGATGTCTGGCGCGGAGCCGTGGACGGCTTCGAAGACGGCGCAATTGAGGCCGATATTGGCTCCCGGTGCGAGGCCAAGGCCGCCCACCAGACCTGCGGCGAGGTCGCTGACGATGTCGCCGTAAAGATTCTCGGTGACGATCACATCGAAGTTCTCTGGCTTCGTCACGAGCTGCATGCAGCAGTTGTCGACAATGATATCGTCGGCTTTGATGTCGGGGTATCGCTCGGCGGCTTTGTAAAACTCTTCGAGGAACATCCCGTCGGTGAGCTTCATGATGTTCGCCTTGTGCACGGCGGTGAGGCGTTTGCGGCCCTGGAGTCGAACGAGCTCGAAGGCGTAGTGATGGAGGCGGGCGCATCCGGGTCGGGTGATGACCTTGATCGCCTGGGCGACGTCCGGGTGGGCCTGGTACTCGATGCCCGCGTAGAGGTCCTCGGTGTTCTCGCGCACGATGATCATATCGATCTTGTGGTTCGCGAAGGGTCCCTTCAGCCCCGGCATAGTCTTGGCCGGGCGGACGTTGGCAAAGAGGTCGAGGGCCTTGCGGAGGGCGACATTTGCGCTGACGTGGCCTTTGCCGATTGGGGTTGCGGTGGGGCCTTTGAGGGCGATACCGATCTCGCGGACGGCTTCGATTGTTTCCTTGGGCATCGCCTCGCCGCAACGGTCGATGGCAGGCTGGCCCGCCTCCAGGTAGATCCATTCGGCCTCGAATCCTACTGCCTCAAGAATGCCAATCGTTGCCGCCGTGATCTCAGGTCCAATTCCATCGCCGGGAATGACGGCTATTCTTCGCTTGCCCATTCCCTATATGTTGGCGCGTCGGCGTGCCATTCTGCTGGGTTCGTCCCGGTTGTGCCATGAGGAAACGCGAACCTTTACAATTCGTCGTACACTGTAATCATGAGAAATCTGGGAGTTTGCATCGTTGCAGCGCTCATCGCCATTGGCGGCTTCCAAAGCGCCATTGGCCAGGACGGCGGTCTGGAAAAGAAGAAGCCGAAGACCCCGCCTCCTTCGACCCCGAGGAATGAGCCGCCCCCACAACCTGGCCCGCGCCCTTCCGCGCCTCCCCCCAGCCAGCCCTCGAACCCGCCTTCCAACCAGCCATCCAATCCGCCTTCCAACCCTCAGCCGAGCCAGGGCGGCGGTTTCCCTTCCCCGTCTCGTGGTGGTGACCCGCAGCCGCAGGACCGAAACCGCGGTGAAGAAGGCGGCGGCCGCGTGCAGATCGGCAACGACGATGCTTTGGGCCGAGGCAAACGTCCAGTCCAAAGCCGCAGCGGCACCGTGGATTACGGCCGAGGCAACAACAATGCCCAACGGCAAGGTCGAGTTGAGGCTCCTTCGTTCGGGCGTGCGCCGGAGCGAATTCAGGCACCTTCGCTAGAGAGCAAAGTCCGCCGGGAAGAGCGAATCTCGCTGACGGTTAACGGCTATCGCCGTGGATACTATCACTACGATCGACGCTGGACGGATAACGATTTCTGCTATCCCCACTACGCATTTGATCCGTACGACTATCCGCGAGCAAACTGTTCGCCCTGGTACTACTATCCCACGCTTCCGGCTTACGTCAACCCTGCCCGTTGCGTGTATGTCACCTCGCGACCAAGTCTGAACTGGTTCGGACGAGACTACCGATACGAAACGGGCCGAGACGGAAGGTACAGCGACAATTCTGATCTGGATGCCACGGTCGATGACATTGTCCGGGCTTTCGAGCGGACTGATCGTCGAGCCGTCGGTCGAATCACTGCTGCTCGCGGCAATGTTCATATCAACATGGACGGAATCTACCGGTACTCGCTGGATGCGGATGACTTCTACGACATGTTCAACGACGCCATCGACAGCACTCGTACGCTGGATTATCGCATCCTTCAGGTGCGCACCTATCGCGACAGTGCCCAGGTGATTGCCCAGCACGACTACCGCGATCCTTGGGGTCGAAGAACAACTGTCTACCACACGTACTTCCTGGAGTACGAGCGCCGATCTCTCGTTATTCGCGAGTTCGGCACCAGCGACCGTCGCTGGTAATCGCTTCCCGAATTGGCCCCTCTCACCCCTGGTAGAGGGGCCAATTTGCGTTTGGAACTATAATACGGGCGGGATGGCGTTCAAGAACTTTAGTATCTGGCGAGGTCGTTTGCCGCATTGGCGAGCGGATGACGTCACCTACTACGTCACCTTCCGACATCGGCGAGCCCTTGATGAGCAAGAGTGCGTGGACCTCCTGAGGGCGTTGCTAAAGGCGGACGGACGCACCATGGAAGTGCAAGTTGTTTGCGTCTTGCCCGAGGCCACTGAGATGCTCTTCACGATGGCGGATGGTGAGAAGGTTCCCGACCTCGCCAAGATTGTGGAAGGGGCGAAGCGCCGCATGGGGGCGAAGACCGTGAAGCGCACCGGCGAGATGTTTGCGCCGTTTTACAACGAAAGCTACGACCGCATCGTGCGGGACGAGAGCGAGTATGAGGAGCGCTTCAACGCGATTTGCCAGTCTCCGGTGGACCTAGAGTTGTGCGAGGCCCCGGACGAATATGAGGGTTTCTGGTGCCGTCCATAGGCGTAAGCTCCTAGTGCTGGGCGCCGCGCGTGTACGATAGGTCCATGGCATCGAGAAGGTTCACCGAGAAGGAAGCGACTGCCCTTTTGCGCAAGGCCGCCGAGCTGCAAGCAAGCGGCACAGATTCCTCGGCGGGGATTTCGCTTGACGAGCTTCGCGCCGCTGCCTCGGAAATCGGCATCAGCCCCCAGACCTTTGCCGCCGCCATCGAGCAGTACGACACCCCGGAGGTGCCTGCTAAGGTCGGCTTGTTTGGCGGACCAAGCAAGTTCGTCCATGAGCAGGTCGTCGAAGGGACGCTCACGGAGGATGGGTGGGAGGAGATTCTCACTGACCTACGGCGGACTTTTGGCGATCAAGGCACTGTGAATGTTCGAGGGAATACTCGCGAGTGGATGGGCCACGGCGGCGGGCTCGCCGAGGTCACCTTTTCCGCTCGCCAAGTCGGTGGCTCGGTGAGGTTTTCCGCCTCGTCCAGCCTTGACGGTTTTGCCGCCATGATCTATGTGATCGGCACCATTCCTCTGCTTATGGGATTGGGGCTGGCGGTGAAGTTCCTTGCTCTGGGCAACATACCGAATATCGCGATGGCGGTATGTTGGCTTTTCCTTGGCATGTACGGCATGCGCGCCCTATTTTCGCGTGCTTGCGTGGACTATCGAGCGAAGTGGGCGTCACTTCTGTCGCGCAGCTTGGGCCGAGTCGT
>JBMOJD010000126.1:0-6504 GCA_049317025.1 Fimbriimonas sp.
AGGGTGAGCCCCAGAGCTTCGAAATTCTTGACCGCTTCGCCATTGGCCAGCTTCGTCAGGCTGTCCAGCGACAGTTCCTCGTCCACATCACGCCCCGCATAGGAGCCATCAATCTGAACTTGGACTAGGTCAGGACCGGCGGATGTGAGGTCAAAAGTGAAGGTCGTCGGTTGCTCGCGCGCGTCGAGAAGTGGGACTTTGGGCATGAATGCTTCTATGGTGCCCGATGGCCGATGGTTCCCACCAATCTCGGTATATAATTAGACGTTTGGCTAATAGTCTTCGCGCAATCGTAGGGGATGAGGTTTTTCGTGCGCTGGCCGATCCCACGCGGCGGGCGATCTTGCGACTGCTGAATGCAGGCGAAAAGAGCGCGGGCGAGCTCGCCTCACAATTCACAATCTCGGCCCCCAGCATGTCGCACCACTTCGGCGTGCTAAAAAACGCGGGCCTCATCCGCGTGCGGCGCGAAGGCCAACAACTGTTTTACTGCCTCGACACGACCGTGATGCAGGACGCCCTGACCGTCTTGCTCGATTTGCTTCCCCCCGAAGCCACCTCAAAGGAAAACTAAGATGACCACTCGAAAGTCGATCCTCGTCAGTCTTGCCATCACGCTTGTTGTGCTGGTTTCCGGGCTCCTGCGCCTCGCAAACATGCCGGAAATGGTCCCCACCCACTGGGATGCCAATGGCAACATCAATGGCTGGAGTCCAAAGGCGTTCGCAGTCTGGTTCATGCCCGGCATCATGCTTTTGTTCACCGGCCTCCTCGTGGTCCTGCCGAAGATGTCCCCGAAGGCCTATGACCCGCTCGACTTCATCCTGACCTTCAATCAGCTTTGGGTGATCACCATCGGCATGATGGGCTTCATCCAAGTCGTGACGCTCCAGGCCGCCATCGACCCCAAGTTTGATTCGGGCAAGTGGATCATAGTGGGCATCATGCTCGGGTTTGCCCTCATCGGCAACCTGATGGGCAAGGTCCGCCAGAACCACTGGATGGGTATCCGGGTGCCCTGGACCCTTAGCAACCGCGAGGTCTGGGACCAAACTCACCGCATGGCGGGCCGCCTCTGGGTTGTCTCTGGCGTCGTGTGCTCCCTCATGGTGTTGGTTGGCTTGCCCATCTGGCTCGCATTCACCCTCTTCATGATCAGCACGGTTTGGCCGATCTTCAGCAGCTACTTCCTTTGGAAGCGGCTTGAAAACCACTAGTGGTCGGTCATGCGCGGTGATAAGGTTTGGTCAGGCGCTGGACGTACTTCGCGATCACGTCGTACTCCACATTGACCCGGTCGCCGACCTTGCGCGCGCCCAGGTTGGTGTTGGCGAAAGTGTGAGGGATCACCCACACACCAAATCGACCTTCCGAAGGTTCGACAACGGTGAGCGAGATGCCATCGAGGCAGATTGAGCCCTTGTCCACAAGAAGGCGGTCCTGGCTGACCTGGAACTCGAACACCGTCGAATTCTCCTGAGGCCGGATGGCGACCACCTGACCGACTTCATCCACATGCCCCTGAACGATGTGTCCACCCAGGCGGTCGCCGACCATCATGGCTCGTTCCCAGTTGATCGGGTCGCCCGGCGCGAGGTCGCCCAGGGCGGTTCGGCGGAAGGTCTCCTCACTGATATCGAACGCGACGGCGGCTGGCTCAGAGGTGACGGCCGTGAGGCAAACACCGTTCAGTGCGATGCTCTCGCCAACTTCCAAGCCCGAAACAGAGGGACCGAAGTCGACAACTAGACCCTGGGAAGAGCGCTGGACCACGCGGGCGACGCCGCTTACCAATCCGGTGAACATGCCTCCTATTGTGACGCGGTCGTGCCCCTCGTTCGAAGAGGCACGACCGCTCTGGCTTAGAACAGGCCTTCGATCGATAGGTACCGCTCGCCGGTGTCGTAGCAGAAAGTCAGGACGGTCGCACCATCGGCGATCTCGGGGATCTTGGTCGCAACGGCCGCGAGTGAAGCGCCGGAGGAGGTTCCGAGGAAGATTCCCTCTTCCTTGGCCGCGCGCTGGGCGTAGAGGAAGGCGTCTTCTTCCGTCACCTGGATCACGCCATCGAGGATGTCGGTATGCAAGTTCGTGGGGACGAAGCCTGCGCCGATGCCCTGGAGCTTATGGGGCGAAGGCGATCCGCCTGAGATAACAGGCGACTTGGCCGGTTCAACCGCGAAAACCTGAAGCTTGGGGAACAGCGGCTTCAAGACCTCGGCGACGCCCGTGATGTGACCGCCGGTGCCGACGCCCGTAATGAGGTAGTCAAATCCATCCGGGAAGTCGGCGAGGATTTCTTGGGCGGTGGTCCGCTGATGGACAGCGATGTTGGCAGGGTTCTCGAACTGCTGGGGCACCCAGGCATTGGGCAGGCTCGCTGCCAGTTCGTTGGCCTTCTCGATCGCGCCCTTCATGCCTTTCTCGCGCGGAGTCAGTTCGAATTTGGCCCCGTAGGCGGCCATCAGTCGGCGGCGCTCGATGGACATCGACTCCGGCATAACGAGGATCAGGTCGTATCCCTTGACAGCGGCGACCAGAGCAAGTCCGATGCCGGTGTTGCCTGAGGTCGGCTCGACGATGACGCTTCCCGGCTTCAGCACACCGCGTGCCTCGGCATCCTCGATCATGCTGAGCGCAATTCGGTCCTTGATGCTTCCGCCTGGGTTGGCACGCTCAAGCTTGATGTAGACATTGACCCGGGGGTCGAATAGCCGGTTGATTCGAACGTGGGGTGTGTTGCCGATAGTCTGGAGGATGCTCTCTACTTTCATGGTTGTTGCCTTAGATGTGAAACTCGATGCCGGAATCGGATCCCGCTTTTCGCGGTCGGACTTCGCTGTTGCGCCCTACGACTGAAAATGGCGGCACGGATTCAGTGATCCAGGCGTTGCCGCCGACAATCGAGTCGTGGCCGATCGTCGTCTGGCCGCCCAAAATCGTCGCGTTGGAATAGACCACCACGTTGTCTTCCAAGGTCGGATGCCGCTTGGTGTCGGCTAAGGATTTCGCCACCGAAAGCGCCCCGAGCGTCACGCCCTGATACAGCTTTACGCCGTTTCCGATGTGGGTGGTCTCACCGATCACCACGCCCGTCCCGTGGTCGATCACGAACCCACGGCCAATGCTCGCGCCGGGGTGGATGTCGATGCCTGTCTCGCGGTGGGCGTACTCGCTGAGAAGGCGCGGGAGCAAGGTGAAATTCGCGACATAGAACCAGTGGGCGACGCGGTGGATCGCAATTGCGAGGAAGCCGGGATAGGTGGAAATGACCTCATCCAGCGAACCGGCCGCCGGGTCCCCCTGGAGTAGAGCTTCGGCGTCCCAGGTCAGTGCCTGGTCGATCTGGGGAAGCGCTGCGAGGAAGCCTTCGATCGCGATCGTGCGGGTTTCTTCGGGAGCCGACCACAGGCTTTCGGCAATCTCGGCCAGATTCTGACGCAAGGTCTCGATTTCGCACTCGATGTTGCCTTCCCCACACTCGGTGCTCTCGCTGAAGTGGGGATAGAGGAGGCCGAGAATCTGCTCGATGAGCAGGCGGACCTTTGGGCGAACGCCAGTAGGAAATGTGCGCTTTCTTCTTCGTCGGGCAAGATGCTCGACCAGCGTGGTCGATGGGCTGTCACTCACTCTCATCCGTTCCCCCATTTGCCGTCTTCGTGATTCGTCACCCTCTGCTCGCTCGACACATAGAATCGAAGGTTAGGAGCCATTGCCCGGTTCCCGATAGTGAAAACTTACCTTAATCTATCGAGTTTAGGAGAAATAGGACCTAATGGCACACCATTTCGATCACCGTCAGGTTGCAAGCAAGTGGTAGCCGGGCGGAGCCGGAGGGTAGGTGGGCGAGGCCGGGGACGGCCTCGCCAGATTCTTGGCCCCTAGTGCGTGACCGCGCCGCGACAGGCAGGGCCCACCGTCCGGGCGTAGCGCGCGATGACGCCCTTGGTGTAGCGGGGAGCAATCCCACGCCATTCCTTCGCCCTGGTTTGCAGTTCCTCGTCCGAGAGTTCGACCCGAAGGACTGCCTTCTCGACGTCCAACTCAACAATATCGCCGTCACGCAGACTGGCAATCGGTCCGCCGTCCATTGCTTCCGGCCCGACGTGCCCGACCATCAGGCCGCGAGTCGCCCCGCTGAATCGGCCATCCGTCAAGAGCATCACATCGTAGCCCAGCCCCTGGCCCACGATCGCAGAAGTAACCCCGAGCATCTCGCGCATTCCCGGGCCGCCCTTCGGTCCTTCATAGCGGATGACGACCACGTCGCCCCGCTCGATTTCGCGCCGTTGGACCGCGCCCATGGCGTCCTCTTCGCAGTCAAACACCCGCACGGGCCCTCGGTGGTGCAACTTCTTGACACCCGCCGTCTTGATCACGCCGCCCTCGGGCGCGAGGTTGCCGTAGACCACCCGAACGCCACCCGAAGTCGCGAGCGGATCGCTCGGATGCCGCACGACGTCCTGCCCCTCGGGCAAGACGACGTCGACGAGGTTCTCCGCCATCGTCTTCCCTGTCACCGTCAGACAGTCGCCGTGCAACGCCCCGGCATCCAGCAGCGCCTTCAGGACCACCGGCACTCCGCCGACCTTGTGGAGATCGAGCATCACGTACCGCCCACCGGGCCGGAGGTCGCCAATGAGCGGCGTCCGCTCGCTCACCCTCTGCACATCGTCGAGGGTGATTTCGATTCCAAGCTCATAAGCAATGGCAGGGATGTGCAGGGCAGTGTTCGTCGAGCCTCCTGTCGCCGCCGATACGGCGATGGCATTCTCGAATGCCTTCTTCGTCATGATGTCGCTCGGCAAGATTCCTTCACGAGCACAAAGCGCGAGCAACTCGGCGCAGTGCCGCAAGACAGCCGCGCGTGCGCCATCCGGGCCAAGGTCCTCGGCGGGAGGCGACGACGACCCGGGAGGGGCCATGCCGAGGGCCTCGGCCACGCATGCCATAGTGTTCGCGGTGAATTGGCCACCGCATGCACCGGCTCCAGGACAAACCGCGCACTCGATCTCGCGGAGCTCCTCAGCCGTGATCTTTCCGGCCGCGAAGGCCCCCGCCGCCTCGAAAGCTTCCTGAATGGTCACGTCGCGCCCATCGTGACGCCCAGGCAGGATCGTGCCGCCATAAAGGAAGACCGAGGGCCGGTTCAGGCGCGCCATCACCATGAGCATGCCCGGCAGGCTCTTATCGCACCCTGCAACGCCCATCAGGGCGTCGTAGCAATGCGCCCGCATCATCAGCTCGACCGAGTCCGCGATCACCTCGCGCGACACCAGCGAGGCCTTCATGCCCTCGTGGCCCATGCCAATGCCATCGCTCACCGAGATCGTATTGAACCGGCGCGGCGTGAGGCCGAGCTCCTTCAAATGGTCAGCAATCGTGAGGCCCTGCACGTCCAGATTCACATTGCAGGGAGTGGCTTCGCTCCAAACGGTGGCGACTCCGACCCATGACTGGAGCATGTCTTGGTCGCCGAGCCCCATGGCGCGAAGCATCGCGCGGTTGGCGGTCTTGTCGGCACCTTCGGTGATGACGCGAGAAAATTGACGTGGATCGTAACTCATGGGCGGTTCTTGGATTCGGGGCAGAGTGGCTGCATCCTGCCTCTGGTGCATGCGTCGTAAATCTAAATATAAAAAGTTGGGCATTTTTGAGAATTTCGCGGAGAATGTAAAAGCCGGTGGCAAGCATCGGCGGTACCGGACCAGAGATGGTCTGAGTGATTCCGGAGAGTGAACGTTTAGCCCGCCATGGTCACCCGTGGCGGGCATTTTTTGGTCGCCCAAACCGTCCAACCGCCCCCTGCCTGTGGCGCGGCTTCCAAACAAGTACCGAATGCCTGCTCTAGGCGTTCCGGAGTCAGCACCTCACTGGCCGGTCCATCGGCGATGAACCGGCCCTTTGTCATCAGAGCAACCCGCACGGGGTCGCGGGGGATCTCTTCGAAGTGGTGGGTGACCAGCACCGTGGTCAGCCCCTGCGCGCGCAGGTCGTCCAGGGTTTCGAGCAGTTGGATGCGGGCGGTGATGTCCAACCCCGTGGTGGGCTCATCCAGCACCAACGCCTTCGGCTGCCCAATCAAAGCCCGGCCAATCCAAGCCCGCCTCCGCTCGCCGAGCGAGAGCGTCTCAACGGAACGTTCGGCCAATTGGTCGATTTGGAGCGTCGTCATGATCTCATCCGCCCGCACGACCATAGCTGGCTCGACCTCGTCGTAGAGAAGCACCCCGTAGGTGCCGAACAGGCCGGAAAGCACCAGGTCCCGCACCGTCGGCTCGCCAAGGAATGGCTCGGTCGGCTCGACGCCAACAACTCCAATGATGTCGCGGAGTTGCCGCTGCGTCCATTGCTTCTGGCCCATCACCCGGATCGCCCCGATCCCAGCGTAAGGATGGATTTCGCGCGTCAGAAGCCTGAGCAAAGTGCTCTTCCCGCACCCATTCGGCCCCAGCACCACCACGTGCTCACCGGGCCAAATCGCTAGCGACAAGCTATCCAGAA
>JBMOJD010000127.1:0-6460 GCA_049317025.1 Fimbriimonas sp.
GACTACGAGGTGAACCAAGACCCAGCGGCCGTCATGGCCGGGCGCGATCCGCAGTTGGACAAGGCGATTGAGCTCCTGAAAGCTCAGCTCGCCAAGAAGCCGATCAAGCGGCCCGTGTTGCCCAAGTTCCCCAAGAAGAACTGATCGAAAAGGCCCCCAGGGAATCCTGGGGGTCTTTCTTGTTCTTGCGTCAGCTTGGCTTGGTCGCTGCGGGCTCTTTCTCTTTGAGCATCTGGAGCAGTTGCAGGCCCATGAGTCCGCTGAGGCTGCCGTCGGTTGCTCCGCCCGCCCCACTGACCACGAGGTCGGGAATGATCTTGATGTGGCCCTTGGCGATCTCCTC
This sequence comes from Fimbriimonas sp., assembly GCA_049317025.1. Classification (GTDB taxonomy): domain Bacteria; phylum Armatimonadota; class Fimbriimonadia; order Fimbriimonadales; family Fimbriimonadaceae; genus Fimbriimonas. The sequence goes on from JBMOJD010000127.1 coordinate 344, forward strand.
GGTGATCTTGAACCGGGTGAAGTTTTCTTCGCCCATGGCTTTGACCTGGAGTTCGTAGGCATCGGCGGTGGATCGTCCGATTGCCATGATCTTCTCGGCTTCGGCGAGACCGGTCTTGGCGATCCGCTCGGCTTCGGCGACGGCGTTCAGCTTGGTGTACTCGGCCTGGGCCGCACCTTTGGCCTTCGTGGCCTCGGCTTCGGCGTTGGCTCGCATCTTGGTCGCTTCGGCTTCGGCGTTCACTTGCAGCTTAAGGCTGGTGGCGTCACCTTCGGCCTTCTTGACGGTGGCATCGGCGGTTCGCTGCGAAATCTCAACGCTTTGCTGGGCCTTCACTATCTCGCGCTGCATGTCGGCGATGGCGGTTTCCTTTTCCATGCCTTGGCGTCGCTCTTGGGCCATTCGCTGGGTTTCGTAGGTCTTCTCTTCTTCCTGAGCGATCTTTCGGTCGGTCAGGGTCTTCATCAGGGCCTCGGGCGGTGTGATGTCGCCGATCAGCGTATCGACGGCGTTGACGTTGTATTCGTCCAGAACCTCGCGGATGTGGTCTTTGGCCGAGGCTTGCCTTTCCTTTCGCGTGCTGAGGAAGCTGATCACGTCGCTATCTTGGGCGCTGTTGCGGAAGTAGTTGCCGATGGTCGGTTCGAGCACTTGCGAGACCAGATTCACCATACTGCCAAAGCGAGCAATGACCTTGGGGGCCTCCATCGCGGGCACGTGGATGATCTGGGAGACATCCAAGTTGAATGGGAAGCCGTCCTTACTTCGCACCGTGATCGTCGAGAGGTTCTTGTCGAGGGCGTGCGACTCGGTGCGGGCGTTGGCCCAGTTGAGGACGAGGTTGGTGGTCGGGACGAGCTCGACCTTCATGGTGTACTTGTTGATTGGGTACTTGCCCGGTCCCAGCGGCTCGGTCCAGACGCCTCGGAAACCCTTCTCAACAATGTTGCCGTGCTTGAAGAGCTCGCCGGTGACGTCCACTCCGTCTTCACCGATGTATGAGATCACGACGCCGACGTATCCGATGGGGACGTCCGTCATTGGGATCTCTTCGATCTGGATGGCCCAGGGGTTAATGAAGTAGCTTCCCGCCAAGATCACCTGAGGCTGGAGACCGCGGTTTCCACCTCGGGCGAGGAATTCATCTACGTTTTGGAAATTGTTGTGGCCGTCGATGTTCTCGCCCGCGATTTGGCCCCGGCGGATGGGTTGGCCATCGAGCGCGGTCACGATTCCGACCATGTTTTCCTTGATGATCGTGATGCTGGAGAGCGTGACGTTGAAAGCCAACGTGTTGATACGGTAGGTACCCGACGTGAGGATGTGGGTTTGGCGACCCTTCTGGCCTCCTCGGTCGAGGAACGCGTTGGCGTCTTGGAAGTTATCGCACTCGACCTTGCGGGCGAGGATGTTTCCGGTCGGGAGTTCCTGGCCGTCGTTCGCGAGGACGAGGCCAACCTTCCCTTCGGGAATGACGGTAAACGGTTGCATGGTGACGCTGTATTGCCAGGGCCACATCATCCAGTACAGGCCGGGCGCAAGGGCACGGGCTTGGATACCGGCCTCACCCCGTGTGGCCAAGATTCGACCGTCCGGCAATGCTTTGTTCGCACCAACCAGAACGAACTTCTTGGTGACCAGACCGATTCGATTCTCCGGCACGATGACCATGCCGAGGAAGAGCCGGAGGATCGGTTTGAAGAACGCAACCGCGAGCACGGCGACGATCACCCACCAAAAGTTTAGGAGAGTTTCCGGAGAGACACTTTGTGCTTGTAGCATGTTTTCCTTGCCTTGTGCCGTCAGCGGATTAACGTCACTAGGCTTCAGAAAAACAATACGTGGGCCACGGAATCGGGTTTCAATGCCAACTTAGGCTTCGGCGCGAATGCGGAAGGCTTCGTTGATATTCTCTAGGTTCTTGACCACAATCGTGTAGATAACCTTGTTGATCAGCGCGGCCAAGGTCGGAACATTATATTCGTACTCGAGCTTTTGGTTGAACCTTGTGCCGCCGTTTTCTTCAACGAACGACCAGCCACCTTCGAGCTTGTCGTAATCGCCTTTGATCTGCCGAAACTCGGATGTGAAGGTGTCGTCGTGCCAGATGGTTTCTTGACGCCAGCGGACCTTGAGGGCGAACTGGGTTATGATTCCCACCCAATCCTCGACCAAACGGTCACCCGTGCTCTCGACCAGGGTCACCGACTGGACGTCCTTCATGTATTCGGGGTAGCTCGTGGAATCTTTGGCGATGGCGTAGACTTTGGCGAGCGGGGCGTTGATCCAGACGGAAGTTTCGACAACTGGCATGGTGATCGGTCAAACTCTACCAGTTAGACAGCGTTATGGGTGCCATTCTTCCTGAACAGATGAAAGCGTTGATCCTGGAGGAGCCGGGCCGCCTCAGCTATCGCGACATTCCCGTGCCTACTCCTGGCCCTGGTGAGGTGCTGCTCAAGGTTGAGGCCACGACCACTTGCGGAACCGATGTAAAGGCCTTCCTGCGCGGTCATCCCGCGATTCCCATGCCCGGTCAGCTTGGCCACGAGTACAGCGGAACCGTCGTGGCGGTTGGAGAGGGGGCAAAGTTTCGGGTTGGCGACGCGGTGATGGGGGTTCATTCCGCCCCGTGCCAAGCCTGCTTCTGGTGCAAGCGCGACCAAGAGAACCTCTGCGAAAGCGTGATCCCAACCATGATCTTGGGCAGCTACGCGCCCTATCTGCTCGTCACGAAGCGCATCTCCGATTTGAATCTCTTTCCCAAACCTGACTCGTTGAGCTTTGAGCAAGCGAGCTTGCTCGAACCGCTCAGCTGCGTCGCCCAAGGCTTTCAGGTGCTCAAGGTCCGTCCGGATGACCGCGTTCTGGTGATCGGCCCGGGCGCCATTGGGCTGATGTTCGCCGCCGCCTTTAGACTGCAGGGCATTGAGGACGTCCTCCTGGCCGGGCGCACTCCCGCCCGTCTCGCCATCGGCGAAGAACTCGGGGTGCGCACTTCCCTACTCAACGACGTACGCTCCAAGTTCGACATCGTCATCGAATGCACCGGGACGGTGGAGATCTGGGAACGGTCGATTGATTTCGCCGAGCGGGGATCGACGGTCATGCTCTTCGGAGGTTGTCCTTCCGGGACCCGGGCATCTTTTGACACTCGTACGGTGCATTACGACCAGATTTCTTTGCTCAGTCCGTTCCACTTTGGGACTGCTGCAGTGCGTCAGGCCCGCGAGTGGCTGATCGACCCCAGATTTGATTTGAGCCCGCTCATTTCGGGTCGGCGCTTGCTTGACGATGCGGCCGGTGTGTTCCGCGATCTCCGTGAGGGCAAGGGCATCAAGTACGTGTTTCAACCATGAGAGTCGCCCGCTACATCGGAGAGGGCAACGTTGCCATCGTGGAGGAGCCCATGCCCTCTTGCCCTCCGGGAGGCTTGCTCGTGCAGACCGAGGCCTGCGGATTGTGCTCGGGCGAATTGATGCAGTGGTACATGGACCAGAAGATTCCCCATGTGCTGGGGCACGAGGTCGCGGGCATTGTCGTGGAGTCGGATTCCCCCAGCTTTCCCGTCGGGACGCGGGTCTTCCCGCATCATCATGCACCCTGCTTGCAATGTGAAGACTGTCGTCGGGGGCTCTACGTGCATTGTCCGACTTGGCGCAAGACGAAGTTGGTGCCCGGTGGAATGGCCGATTTCTTCGCCGTTGCCCCCGAGAACCTGACGGATACGCACGTCATCGATGACCTCACGCCGGAAGACGGGGCCTTGATTGAGCCGCTGGCCTGCGTGGCAAAGTCGATCCGGATGGCCAGTCCCGGTGGCCAAAGCGTGGCGGTGATCGGTCTCGGGGTGATGGGTTTGCTTCACATGCTCGTCATGCCCGGCGCGGTCGGCTATGACCTCAGCCCCCGCCGGATCGAGTGGGCGACGAATCTTGGATTACAGGCGCTTCATCCCGACCAGATGATGCCTGCCGATGTGATAATCGTTTGCCCTGGCAGCCAAGCAACCCTGGACCTTGCGACACGCCACGTCTGCCCAGGCGGCACCATCGTCCTCTTTGCGCCGCAACCGCCGGGGGAGCGAACAATCCTCGACGCCAATCGTCTCTACTTTGCCGACGTGACCTTGCGCAACGCTTACTCGTGTGGTCCCGACGACACGGCGGTTGCCTTGCAGTGGATACGGGAGAGTAAGGTGCGGGCGAATCAGGTCGTGAGTGACTTTATTGCCCTCGATGAGCTTCCGAAGGCGTATCATGCTATGAAGCGCGGCGACATTTTGAAGGCAATGGTCCGTTTTTGATGCGGAGAGGGTTGCTTAGGCGTCCGAACAATACGATATGACTTGGCTACTCGCTACACTTGCCCTCCATTCGCCATCCATGTGCGGGCATGAGAAGGGCCTCCCGCCGCGAGTTGGGCATATTGTGGAAGCAGCGTGGCAGCAACAGGCCGAACAGGAAGTCAAGCCACCAGTCATGGACCCGGCGCAGCTTCCTGCGGTCAAATCCGACACCGAGCTGGGCAAAAAGTACAGCGAAATGGTCGAGAAAGAGCTAAAGCTCAGCAAAGACGAGGCCATCAACGCCCGCGTGGCTAAGCTTGGGGCCGAAATGGCGGCCATTGCCAACTCGACCCACGCGACCGCAACTTGGGGCGACAAGCGATTCAGCCAGTTTGATTACAAATTCAAGGTCGTGGAGGGGAAAGACGTCAACGCTTTCTCGCTTCCCGGTGGCTTCATCTACATCTATGACGGCCTCGTCAAGTACGTGGAGAGCGACAGCGAATTGGTGGGAGTTATCTCGCACGAAATTGCCCACGCCTCCTTTCGCCACGTGGCGACCCTGCAACGCGAGCAGGGCAAGATCAGTTCGATCCAGCTTCCGCTGATCCTCGCCGCCATTTTCTCGGGTGGTCGAGGTGGAACCGGTGACCTCTTGATGCTCGGAAACTTGATCGGCACCGCCACAACTAGCGGCTGGAGCGTTCGGGCCGAGACTGCGGCCGACTTCGGCGGATTTCAGTACATGCGGCGCAGCAAGTATGACCCAACGGGCCTGCTGACCTTCATGGAGCGACTCGCCCGCGATGAACGGACAAAGACCCAGGTGGATTGGGGCATCTATCGAACTCACCCGCCCAGTCGCGAGCGTGCTCAGGCGATCACGGCCTATATGGAAGATGCCGACTTGCCGATTCGCCGGAGTCGGGTCACAACTACTTACGCGACTATGGTCCGCCCGGGCGACAATGGGACGGTTGAGGTTGTGTTTGGCGGCCGAACGTTGGTCGCGCTCAGCGGGACGGATGCGCTGGATCGAGCTGATCGAGTGAGCGAAAGCCTCAACGACTTCTTTGACGATGTACCCAACCTGTTTGAAGTCACCTCGACGTCCGAAGGCAAAGTGCTGGGCAAGCGGAAGGAGATGATCACCCTCAACGCAGCCGACGCCGCACTGGCGAAATTGAGCGTGGCCGAATACACTTCGGTGGTCGTCCGCAATGTGCGGGGTGCGCTGTACAACCTCGCCTACCGAGTTTGGGACGGCGGCTAAATCGGGTACCTTCCTTCTTTGAATTGAATCGATTTCTCCTGCTTAGTGACGGCTCGGTACTGACTGGTCGTCCCCTCGGTGCCAGCGGTTTGACAGTGGGCGAGGTGGTGTTCAATACCGGCATGACCGGTTACCAGGAAATCCTTTCTGACCCCAGCTACGCGGGCCAGCTTGTGATGCTCACCTATCCCCTGATCGGGAACTACGGCATCAATGATGACGACTTCGAATCTGACCGCCTGCAACCCTCGGGTCTGATTGTTCGCGAGGCGTGCGAGACGCCTTCGAACTGGCGGAGCACCAAGAGCCTGCACCAACTGATGGTCGAGCGTGGCCTTGTTGGCATCCAGGGAATCGACACCCGCGCCCTGACCAAGCACATCCGCAGTGCTGGCGTCACGATGGGCGTTATCTGCGATGACCTTGCAGTTGGGCGAGCATATTTGGCCAACGCCACCGCCTACGATGACGAGGACTTCGTTTACAAAGTCTCGACGACCTCAGCCTACAAGTGGGGACGCGGCGGCAAAGAGCACATCGGCGAAGCCGATGAGCC
>JBMOJD010000128.1:0-6432 GCA_049317025.1 Fimbriimonas sp.
GGTGGCCGTTCTGGTGGTGGACCCGACGGTTACTAACGGCTTTTGGCGCGGTTCGCGCGCCAAGTAGCCGCCATCTCCTGGTCGATCCGGTTCAGCAGGGCCGGACTCAGCACCGACCCATGGTCGCCAGGAAAGACTTCGATCTTCGCATCCGACCCCAGGGCTTTCATGTCTTTTATGAGCAGCCGCACCGCACCTTCCAAGTAGAAGGTGTCAATGTTGCCGGTGTAGACATGCAGCTTGCCCTTGAGTTGCGGCCCTAGGGTCTTCCAGTTCGTGCGCAAGGTCAGGCCGATGTCGTATCGCTTCCAATACTCCGCGACCTTGGGGTCGATCTTGCCCGTGATTCGATCCCAAAGCGGCACGGGCAAGCCATCCTTTCCGCGCGGGCTGAAAACGCCGTCGAAGCTGCCCAATTGCTCGCCGCGTCCGAGGGGCCGTTCCATGTCGCTAAACGAATCGTAGAAGAGGGCCGCCTGGGTACCAAATCGCGCGATCGGACGGCGCGAGCCATCGGGTGCGGTGAACATGTTGGCGTCTTTGTACAGGTTGATGATCTGGAAATCACGGAAATCTACGGGGTCGGGCGAAGTGCTCCAGACGGCACCGAAGACGGTGGGATAGGCCACTTGCAGCCACAAACTGGACCATCCTCCGCTCGAATGCCCGTTCACAAACCGGCCATCGGTCGTGCCAACAGCGCGGAACTGCTTCTCCAGGGCGGGGATCAATTCGGTCGTCAGAGCCTTGCCCCAAGGGCCATTGTTCGCGCTATCGGCGAAGACGCTGTGGCCGGTCGTGCAATCCGGATTCAGAAGCACCTGAATGAACGGCTCCCCGGCGCGGTCGGTCCCGCGCACGTCGTTTCGACCGCTCCATTCGTAGTGATTCCCGCCGAAGCCGGGGATCACATAGAGCACGGGATACTTGCGGCCGGGCGAATCGGCGTATCCGCGCGGCAAAGCGACCGCCGCCTTCATCTCCGTCGGTCGTCCGTAAAATTTCGACAAGAGATCGGACTTGATCTTGAATTCCTTGACGTTGGCGGTCTCGGTGAACTTCGGCTCTGCCGCGACCTGATCGGCCACCAAGGTGTAATCCTGATCCGCTTTCGGGTCGAACTTGATCGAAATGGGCTTGCTGTAGAGGTTTCCTGGAGATTCGCCGATCGATCGCCCGCCCAAGTTGCGGTCGAGGACGACCTGGACATTGAAGGTGCCCGCCTTCGCCAGCGAGAAATCGCGCGGGAAGACCACCGCCGACGCTGAGTCCACCACGATCTCCTGTCCTGGACGGATATTCTTCACATCCAGGGCCAGCATCGGCTCAGGCTGAAACCAGTTGGGTCCGAAGCGGGGTGCCCGCGACTGACTGAGGAACACCACGGCACGACCGGTGAAGGGCTCTGCGAGCACCGACGCGGGGTAAGTCACCCGGAAGCGAACCGAAGCGGGCGCAACCGCGACAAGGGCAAGCGCGAAAAGTGGAGCAAGGCGACGCATTCCCAAGCATAGCCAACAGGGCCGGTTTTGCGCTAACTCCGCTTCCACTGGTTGGCGCGCTCATTCAGCCCGGCCAAGCGCACCGTCTCCTCCACACGCTGACGACGAGTCTCCGGACGCTTGGCGTTGAGAATCCACTCCAAGATTCCCCGCCGAGTCGAGGGCGGGAATTGATCCCAGTTCTCTCTGGCTTGCGGATAACCACCGAGGGCGTTCGCGAGGTCGTCGGGCACTTCCAATGCGTCAACGGCATCCAGCTTCGACCACGATCCATCTAGCTTTGCGGCTTCGATCTTGGCCAGACCCGCGGGCTGCATTTTCCCCGCCGCCAGTATCCGCTCGACTCGATCCTTGTTCAGCTTCGACCATCCCGATTTGGGCTTCCGAGGCGCGAAGTACAGCATCGTCTTCGATTCATCCAAAGAGCGCGGAAGACTATCCACCCACCCGAAGCAGAGGGCTTCCTCGACCACCGTGTTGTAATCGAGGAAACTCTCGCTGGCCCCTTTCTTGTAGGTAACAAGCCAGATACCTGGACTTGTCTCGTGGTTCAGCGACAACCACTCACGCCATTCGTCCGCGCTATGGGCGAGAAATGAATCTCGCGCTGAGGCCGGGTTAGGCAAGGAGCGGCTTCACCACTTGCCCTTCGACGTCGGTGAGACGGAAATCGCGGCCCTGGTAGCGATAGGTCAGGCGCTCGTGATCGATGCCGAGCTGGCGCAGAATCGTCGCCTGCATGTCGTGCACGCTGACGCCGTCTTTCTCGATCTTATAGCAAAATTCATCCGTTTGACCATGCACATATCCCGGCTTGAATCCGCCGCCCGCGAGCCACATCGAGTAGCAAGCCCCGAAGTGGTCGCGCCCGTGGGCGTTCGGCTTGGTCGGGTCGCCTTGGACGAAAACGGTGCGCCCAAACTCCCCACCCCACAGCACAATCGTGTCGTCAAGGAGGCCCCGCTGCTTCAGGTCCTTCACCAGCGCGGCCGAGGGTTGGTCGGTATCGCGACACTGCAGGGCCAACTGCGTGTCGAGGTTGCCATGCTGGTCCCAGCCCGAGTGCATCAGTTGCACAAACCGAACGCCGCGCTCGACCAAGCGCCGCGCAAGCAAACAGTTGTAGGCAAATGACCCCTTCCGGGTCACATCCTTGCCATACATCTCCAAGATACTGGCCGGTTCCTTAGAAATATCGGTTAGTTCTGGCACGCTGGTTTGCATCTTGAACGCAAGTTCGTATTGCGTGATCCGAGATTCGATCTCGGGGTCGCCATAGTCGGCCAGGCGCGAACGGTTCAGATCCTCGATATCGTTCAGGATTCCCCGGCGGAGCTCCGGCGTCATGCCCTGCGGGTTGTTCAGATACAAAACCGGGTCGCCTTCGGGGCGAAAACGCACACCCTGAAACTGTGACGGCAGGAACCCGCTGCCCCAATAGTAATCGAAGAACAACTGCCCGCAGGTCTTCTTCTCATCCGCCGAGGTCATGACCACGAAGCTAGGAAGCTCGTCCGTCATGTTCCCCAGCCCGTAGGCCGCCCACGCTCCCATGCTGGGTCGGCCCGGAATCTGGCTGCCGGTCAGGAAGAACGTGACCCCAGGAGCATGATTCACCGCATCTGTGTGCATGGTTCGCACGAGGCAGATGTCATCCACCACCGAACCGATATGCGGCAACAAGTCCGAGAGCATCGTGCCGGATTTGCCGTAGGCCCGAAATGGCTTGATCGCGGGCAAAATCGGATACTTGCTCTGCCCCGCCGTCATCGTCGAGAGGCGAGTCCCCGCCCGGACGGACGCGGGAAGCTCTTGCAGCCGCATGGCATCAAGCGTGGGCTTGTGGTCATAGAGATCGACTTGCGACGGCGCCCCACCTTGCCAAAGGACGATCACATGCTTGGCTTTCGGCTTGAAATGCGGTAGCCCCGGCATTCCGCCGATGACCTTTTTGCCTTGGGAAACCGAAGCCCAGCCCTCACCATGCAAAAGGCTGGCCAGGGCGATGGACCCGAGGCCCGTTGCCGTACGGCCAAAAAGCTCCCTTCGGGAAATGCGCAGATCACGTTCAAAGAAAGGGTTCATTCTCGGGTCAGGGCCTCGTCCAGGTTAAAAATGGCCAGGCAAACGCTGGCGTAGGCGGCATGCTCAACGGGGTCGAGCTGAGGGTCCACGGGCATCGCGCCTTGGGCAAGAAACGACTTCGCTTGCTCTGGCTTCGCCCGAAACGCCCGGACCGATCGATCCAGCGCGCGGCGCAAGATCACAAGCTCGCTTGGCTTGGGCCTCCGTGCGCAAACCCGCCGAAAGGCTTCTTTCAGCCGCTCGTCGGGCGGGGCCTTTTGGTGCATCACGTTGGCCGCGAGCACCCGCCCGGCTTCGACCCAGGTGACGTCGTTCAAGGTCGTCAGCGCATGTAAGGGCGTCGAGGTGCGTGACGCTCGGACCGAGCAAACCTGGCGATTGGAAGCATCGAACATGTTCCCAGGTGCCACCGTCCGCCGCCAGAACGTGTAAAGGCTGCGCCGGTACAAATCGCGCCCAGTCGATTGCGGATACTTGAAGTCTCGCTCCTCCGTGATCGCGAGCCCACCCCAGATGCCTTCGGGCTGATAGGGATAGACCGGCTTGCCGCCGATATCCGCGTTCAGCAACCCGCTCGAAGCGAGCGCGACATCGCGCAAGATCGGCGAAGGCAACCGGAAGCGCGCCCCCCGGGCCAGGAGCCAATTGTCCGGGTCCTTGACCCGAAGCGCGGGCGTCATGCGCGACGACTGTCGGTAGGTTTGGCTCGTGACGATTAACCGCTCAAGCTTCTTCAGGTCCCATCCGCTTTCGCGAAACTCCACCGCGAGCCAATCCAAAAGCTCGCGCTGGATCGGCGGTTCGCTCTGGACCCCGAAATTCTCAGGCGATTTAGTCAATGCCTGGCCAAAGAATACTTGCCAAATCCGATTCACTTGCACTCGTGCCATCAGTGGGTTCTCAGGTTGCAACATCCACTTGGCGAGACCCAACCGGTTCTTCGGCAGTTCGGCGGCCATCTTGGGAAAGAAGGCCGGGGTATCCGCCTTCACTTCGTCTGTCGGCTGCTCGTAGTTCCCGCGATCATAGACGAACGTCTTGCGCGGGCTTGCGTCCGACATGACCATGACCTGGGGCAAAGATTTCGCGAATTCGTCGGCCTTCTTTTGTTCTTCGTCCGACTTTGCCGCCTCCCGTAGCTCGCGAAGCCGCTTCATCTGCTCGGCGGTGCCCACGGGCACAGTCGGGTCCGCCAACGAATACGGAACGCCTCCCCGGGGCAGGCCGTACTCGGGCACATTGTTGAAGAAGGCCATCATGCTGTAGAAGTCACGCTGGCTGATCGGGTCGTACTTGTGGTCGTGGCACCGCGCGCAGGTCATAGTCAGACCGAGCCAAGTCGTGCTCGTGGTGTCCACGCGGTCAAAGAGCGAGACATTCCGCTGCTCTTCGGGGATCGCCCCGCCCTCACCGTTCAGCATGTGGTTGCGATTAAAAGCCGTCGCAATCACTTGCTCTGCCGTCGGGTTGGGGAGCAGATCACCGGCGAGCTGCTCCACAGTGAACTGGTCAAAAGGCATGTTCGCATTCAAAGCCTTCACCACCCAATCGCGCCAGATCCATTGGTAGGTGTCGCCATCCTGTTGGAACCCGTTGCTATCGGCGTAACGCGCCGCATCCAGCCAGGGCAAGGCCATTCGTTCGCCGTAGTGGGGGCTGGCAAAGAGCCGGTCGACGAGCTTCTCGTACGCCCCCGGCGAGCGGTCAGCCACGAAGGCGTCCACTTCGGCGGGCGTCGGCGGCAAGCCGGTCAGGTCGAGGGTCACCCGACGAATCAAGGTCGTTTTCTCGGCTTGGGGCGATGGCTTGAGGCCCTCCTTTGCCAAACGCCTCTGCACGAGGATGTCGATGGGGTTACGTCCATCATTCGGCACCTTCGGTCGGACGGGAGGGACGTAGGCCCAGTGCACGGTCTTGGTCGCAGCGGGAGGATTGCCGCCCTCCTCAAGCCACTTGGCGATGGTCTGGGTGTCCTTCTCGCTCAGGGGGGCAAACCCCATCGGCATACGCGGCTTGCCGCCCAGCCCCTTGATACGCGCCAAAAGCACGCTCTGGCCCCGTCCCAGCGCCTTCCCACTTACGCCGCCTTTCGCCAATGCCGTATACGAATCGAGTGAGAGCCCGCCTTGGGCGCTGGATTTGTTGTGGCAACTGCTGCACCGAGCCCGCAAAATCGGCTCCACGTCTTTGGCGTAATCCACTGGGCCACTCCCGAAAGAGGTCGCCCAAAGCCCCGCCAATCCCACCGAGGCCAAAAACTGATGCACTGTTCCCCGTCGAACCACGACCCATTATAGATTCGAATCCGGTCACTTCGGAGCGTTCTCGGAGTAACCTTTAGTGGCTAGGAGAACATCATGATTAGAACAGCAAATGCAACCTGGACCGGTGGCCTCAAGGATGGCGATGGGAAGTTTAGCGTCGGAAGCGGCGCGTTTGTCGACCAGAAGTTCAGCTTCCGCACCCGATTTGAGGGCGAGATCGGGGCCAATCCCGAAGAGCTAATTGCCGCGGCTCATTCCTCGTGCTTCAGCATGGCTTTCAGTGCCCAGCTTGGCGAGCGCGGCATCACCCCCGAGAGCGTCGCGACGGTAGCTCATGTGACTTTCGAGAACCTCTCGCTCACCAAGAGCGCTCTGGTCACGACCGTCACCGCGCCCGGTGCCGATGCTGCCCTGGTCGAGGAAGCCGCCGCCGCCGCCAAGGCCGGTTGCCCCATCTCCAAGGTCCTGAACCTCGAAATCACTCTCGATCTCACCGTCAGCGTCTGATCAACTCGCCCGCTAGGCGAGTTTCATGGCTCGCCTAGCAAGTGTTTGGGCTCGACAGGCAAATGCAAAGGCTC
>JBMOJD010000129.1:0-6319 GCA_049317025.1 Fimbriimonas sp.
ATCGCTGGTAAGGTAGCGATATGGTGCTCGCTCTTTCCCTCCTTTTGGCCAGCTACGAACCGGTGATCCAGTTCTCGGTGGACGCGACCGCCAGGACGCCGATTTCGCCATACATCTATGGCAACAACTTTCCCGATTGGAAGACCCAGGCCGGGCTCTTCACGTTCGTTCGCATGGGCGGCAACCGCCTGACGGCCTACAACTGGGAGACGAACGCGAGCAACGCGGGAAACGACTACCAGCACCAGAACGACGGCTACATGGGCGAATCGAACGAACCCGGCTGGTCGGTGCGCCAGTTTGTGGCCCCCGCCCAGGCGAATGGCGCGGTGGCCCTGGTCACCGTCCCCACGGCGGGCTATGTCTCAGCCGACAAGAATGGCGGCGGCGACGTGAACAAGACCCCGAACTATCTCGCCACTCGATTCCACGTCTCGCTCCCGAAGAAGCCCGGACCATTGAGCCTGAATCCCGACACCACAGATCGCGTGGTCTACCAAGATGAGTTTGTGAACTGGGTCGAGCGCACGCGAAAGCCCTCGCTCCCGGTCTGGTACAGCCTCGATAACGAGCCCGACCTGTGGGGAAGCACCCACCAGCGGATTTGGGCCAAGAACCCAACCTACGCCCAGATTGTCGCCAACAATATCGCGTTCGCGACCGGCATCAAGCGAGTCGCGCCCAAGGCCCTCGTCTTCGGGCCGGCGAACTACGGTTGGCAGGGATTCCGCACTTTCCAAAACGCCCCCGACGGCAACGGCCGCGACTTCCTCGATTTCTATCTCGCCGAGATGAGGCAAGCCGAGAAGAAAGCCGGGCGACGTCTGGTGGATGTGCTCGACATTCACTGGTACCCCGAGGCCAAGGGCGGCGGCAAGCGGATCGCCTTTGAGGTCGGCGACGCGGCCACCGCTGCCGCCCGAATCCAGGCACCCCGCTCGCTTTGGGACCCGACTTATGTCGAGGATTCGTGGATTGAAGACACCCTCGGCAATAAGCCAATCATGCTACTCCCTCGCGTCCAAAAGCAAATCGCCGCCAACTACCCCGGCACAAAATTTGCCATAACGGAATACAACTATGGCGCGGGCAAAGAGGTCTCGGGCCTGCTCGCCCAGGCTGATGTCCTCGGCATCTTTGGTCGGGAGCGGCTCTTTGCCGCCAATGCATTCATCATCGCCCCGACCGACATCGCCCACATGGCCGCGTTCCGGGCGTACCGAAACTTTGACGGCAAGGGGGCCAAGTTTGGCGATCTGGGCCTACGTGCGACGGGGGGAAAGCCGGAGGCAACCTCACTCTACGCGGCCGTAGACTCGAAGAATCCGGGTCGCTTGACTCTCGTAGCCATCAACAAAACCAAGGCCCCGCTCCGGATCCAGGTGAACGTGCGCGGATTCTTGGCGCGTAGCGGAACTGGTTTCACCTTCGCCGAGGGCAAGTTCAATTCCGCGGCCAAGTCGTCTCCCAAGGTGGCCAAGGGCGTGTTGGCGGCAACCCTGCCGAGCGAGAGCGTGACCACGTTCGAACTGAAGAAGTAAAGCGTCATATGACGAAGTCTTGGACCCCGAGAAGGCTATTCTCGGCGGTCTTCTGACGCTCAGCCAGGTCGGCAAAGGTGGTCGCATCCAGGATTTTGGCCATCGCCGTGCTGACGTCTCGGAACGATTCGCGCAGGGCGCAGGCGTCGGGGTTGGGGCATCCGCACTCCGCATTCTTGGAATCAGAAAGGCATGCAATCGGGGCCAGCGGGCCATCCATGGCGCGGAGGACGTCGCCGAGGGTGATCTCGCGGGCAGGACGGGCGAGGGCATAACCGCCGCCAGGTCCCTTGCGGCTCTGGACGAAGCCGGCGACTTTGAGGGCGGCGAGGATCTGCTGAAGGTACTTCAGGGGCACGTTTTGGGCTTCCGCAATCTCCTGAATGGCGACTGGCTGGTCGTTGTCGCGGGTGCTGAGGTGCAAAACCGCTCGCGTGGCATACTTAGCCCGGCTCGAAAGCATGAACCATCATAACCGTTTCGAGCGGGAAACCTCTCGATGTTCGCGAGAAAGCCGGTTAGGTGATCAACTTTAGATTTAGCTGGCGTCGGTAGAATTGCAGACGGTGCTGACCATGGTTACTAACTCCTCGAACCCCGAGATTTCAGCATCCCTTCGCGAGTTGGAAGCCGATTCGATCACCATTCTGCGGGAGGTTGTGGGTCAATTCGAACGGCCTGTCCTTCTGTTTTCGGGCGGCAAGGATAGCATCGTGCTCGTCCATCTTGCCCAAAAAGCCTTTGCGCCCGGGCCGCTTCCGTTTCCCTTGATGCACGTCGATACTGGCCACAATTTTCCCGAGACGATCACTTTTCGTGATGAGTTGGTCGCGCGGACCGGGGCCAGGCTGGTCGTCCGCAGGGTGCAAGACTCCATCGACCAAGGGCGGGTGGTCGAGGAAACCGGCCCCTACGCCAGCCGCAATGCCCTGCAAACGGTCACCTTGCTCGATGGAATTCGCGAACTTCGATACGATGCCGCCATCGGAGGTGCCCGTCGCGACGAAGAGAAAGCGCGCGCAAAGGAGCGGGTGTTTTCGCATCGTGACGCCTTTGGCCGTTGGGAGCCTCGAAACCAGCGACCGGAGTTGTGGAGCCTCTTCAACGGTCTGAAGGCACCCGGCGAGCATTTTCGGGTTTTCCCCCTGAGCGATTGGACTGAGGGTGATATCTGGGCCTATATCGCCGCGGAGTCGATCCCCGTGCCCGATCTGTATTTCGCCCAGACGCGGGAAGTTCTCTGGCGCAACTCGATGTGGCTCGCCCATTCGCCTTGGATCACGGTTTTGCCCGATGAAGAGGTCGTCCGCAAGCTCGTTCGCTTTCGCACCGTCGGCGATGCCACATGCACGGGTGCAGTTGAATCAGCGGCGACCACGGTTGGGGAAGTTCTGGAAGAAGTGCTGAGCGCCCGGGTTACCGAGCGTTCCGGTCGAGCCGATGACGGCCGATCGGACGCCGCCATGGAAGACCGCAAGCGGCAGGGATACTTCTGATGGACGTCCTGAGGTTCGCGACCGCAGGGTCGGTAGATGACGGCAAAAGCTCGCTGATCGGACGCCTGCTGTACGACTCTAAAAACCTGTTTGACGACCAGTTGGAGGCCGTGCAGCGGGCGAGCCATCAGCGCGGATCGAATGCCTTGGAACTGGCCCTCCTGACCGATGGCTTGCGGGCCGAGCGCGAGCAAAACATCACCATCGACGTCGCTTATCGCTACTTTTCGACGCCCAGGCGCAAATTCATCATTGCCGATACGCCGGGCCACCTTCAGTACACACGCAACATGGTCACCGGGGTCTCCCGAGTGGATCTCTCCGTAATCCTTGTCGACGCCACAAAAGGGATTCTGCCCCAGAGCAAGCGGCACACTGCGGTCTCTTCTGCGCTAGGCGTGCCGCGCCTGGTGGCAGCAATCAACAAAATGGACTTGGTCGGATACGACCAGAGCCGGTTCGAAGAGCTCGCCGAGGAATTCAGACTGCTTGCCGCCAAGTTCGGAAGTCAGCCGGTAGATGTCATTCCAGTTTCAGCCCTGCTGGGGGATAACGTGGTGGATGCTTCACCCAATCTAGCCTGGTTCCAGGGGCCGACCCTACTGGGGTTTCTTGAGTCTGTCACCCCGAACGGTCGAGATGATAGCGGACCGTTCCGGATGTTTGTCCAACATGTGATCCGGTCTAACGGCGACTATCGGGGGCTCGCCGGTCGCCCGTCGGCGGGATCGATCCAGCCGGGCGAACGTGTCACTTTGCTACCCGGCGGCCAACGTGCGACGGTTACGGATGTTCGCGGCCCGGACGGGCTGGTGAAGGCTGGGCGAGCGGGAGAAGCGATGTCCCTGCGACTGGCCGAGAATATCGACGTGAGCCGCGGCACATTGGTGGTTCGGTCGGGCGAGGAGCCCACCGAAGCATCGGAGTTATCGGCCACCGTTTGCTGGATGAGTGAACGGACCCTTGGGCAAGGCAATTCGATCCTCATCGCCCATGGCACTCGGCGCGTGTTTGCGACTGTTGTCGCGATCGAGTCGCGAATCGAGATTGAAACGCTAAGGGAAGAACCGGCGGAGGGGCTCGAGAACAATGACCTCGGGCGCGTCCGCTTGCGCACCCTTGAACCCATATACGTCGAGCCCTATGCCGGTCGCCGTGAAACTGGGGCGCTGCTCATCATCGACCCCGCCAGCCTCATTACGGTTGGGGCGGGGATGGTGGATGCCGTCCATGCCCCCTTTTCCCTCGCGTCTAGCGGGGCCGGGAGCATGGTCAGTCTTTGGGGCGCAGGGTCGCGACACCTCGCCGAGCGGATTCGCCAGATAAGGCCCGCAGTGGTGATCTTGGATGAGCGGGAAGCCGAAGGTGGTGTGAACTCGGACCGTCCCGCATCCGAAGAAGCGATCCGACGGCTCAACGAGATTGCCAAGCTCCTCGTCGGCCAGGGTCTTGGTGTGCTGCTGATCCGCTCTGCGGAGCATCCGGGTGGTTTCGAGGTCCCTTCGGGGGACGACGCCATTGCTCTCGCTCAGATCCTCAATTCTCTACCCGGCTGAGTAGATCGCCGGGTACCCAAGCCAGGAATCGCCTATTGAATCGGGATGATGGCGCATCCAAGAGCAGGTCCGATCTTTTGCTTCACTGCCTCACCCTTGGCGAGCGACTTGAGCGCGTTGCGAAGATAGAACTTCTTGGCGTTCTTCTCGCTGACATTGTCATCAAGCCCGCCTTGGTAGCGCAATACTCCGGCTGAGTCGATGACGGCAAAAGTTACCGATTGGCCGATTTTGAATTGCTGAACGAGCTTGCCCGCATTGTCATCAGCAAACTTCATATTGAGATAGTTCGTCTCCGCGACCTTCAGCGGCTCATTCGGAAATTGTCGCTTTCCACCGCGAATACCGACAAAGACAAAGCCTTGCGGCTCAAAGTCGCGCTGAATTTGCTGAATGCGAGACTTGTAATAGAACGTGACGCCGCACTGTTCGCTGAAGAAGAACAGCACGAGTGACTTGTTCCCCCGCGCATCAGCCAGGTTGAGTGCGGGAGCGTCTCCAGCGATGCTTGGCAGGCTGAGATTCAGGTCCACCGGTCGGTCAATCTCGGCCTGGATCCCCAGAAGAAGGAGAGAGAGAGCAATCACTTGGCCACCGCCTTGGGCCAGTAGTGGATGCCGACCACGGCCACACCGACTTCCACCTGGTCGCCGACCAGGTCATCTGGGATGCCCTCACTAATGCCGTGCTCCTTGCGACTAACTTTGAACTTCGTGCGCAAAATCAGCAGATCACCCTTGTAGTTCCCATTGGTCCTCTCCTCCGCTCGCCCCGGCAAGTAGCTGGCCGTTACTTCGAGCTTCTTCTGTTTAGAGACTCCACGACAAACAAAGTCTGCCAACACCGTGCCCTTATAGGTGTTGGCATCGATCTTCTTGCACGAAAGTACCTTCTTGATCTCCAGAGTCAGTTCGGGGTACTTGGTTTCATTGAGTGCGTATCCGCGAGCCGTAGCGGTGTAGCCTTCATTGGCAAAGAGGATGCTGGAAACCGACACCGCAATCTTGCCTTTGGTCGCAAGAGGCTTCGCCGGGTCGAACAGCAGGGTGCCGCTGAGGCCCTTGGCGTAGCCGACAATCGGCTCCAGGAGCGAGTCAACCTTCAGGCTGACCGCCGAAATCTCCTTCGGATCCTTGAAATCGAAAGTCAAGGGTCCACTGGTCTGGGCTACCGCCTGGGCGGAGAGAAGCGAAGCAAAAGCAATCAGCGGCAGCAAGGGGCGATGCATAAAGCTATGTATGCGGTCCCGAGCCAAATATGCACCCAGCCCAGCCGAAACAAGGAAAATTTGGGAGCGGTAAACTGAACCCATGCCGAAAGTTGCCTGGGTGAACGGGGAGATTGTCCCCCTTGAGACCGCGACCGTGAGTGCCTTCGACCACGCCCACCTCTACGGTGATGGCCTCTTCGAAGGAATTCGCATCTACCGAAACACGGTTTTCAAGCTCGACGCCCACCTTGACCGGCTCTACCATGGCACCGCCTATCTCGGTTTCGAGATGAACGTGACCAAGCCCGAACTGCGGGAGATCGTCCTTGAGACCTGCCGCCACGCCGAGATCGCCGATGGCTACATCCGCCTGAACGTCACCCGAGGCACGGGCCTGGGACTCGACCCCAAGAACATCGACCGAACGCCAAATATCGTGGTCGCGATTTCGACCCTGGCGCTTTATCCCACCGAAGCCTACGAAGTCGGCCTCGACGTCGTGACCTCTTCCTTCCG
>JBMOJD010000130.1:0-6214 GCA_049317025.1 Fimbriimonas sp.
CTTCGACCTTTTCGCGACGTACCCTGCTGCGTGGGCTCGGCGTTTCGATGGCCCTGCCTTGGCTCGAATCGTTGTCCTTCGCTTCTGGCGCGGGGGCCAACATCGCCTCTCAACCGCCCACCCGCACGCTCGTCACTTTCACAGGCATGGGCTTTCACTCCCAGCACTGGTGGGCCAAGGGCGAGGGCGCCGCGATGGAACTCGGGCCGTGTCTAAAGCCGCTCGAACCGTGGAAGGAACGGATGGTCTTTCTTCGCGGCCTGTGGAACGAGCAGGCCAACAACGGGGTCATCCACTGCATGCAGACCGGAAACATGCTCAGCGGCGCACCGATGTCAAAGACCGAGGTCCACACGGGCGTGAGTTTCGACCAAGTCATGGCGCAGCGGATCGGCGACCGCACCCGAATCCCATCGTTGGTGTTGGGCTGCGAGGGACCGATTCCAGGGCTCCAGGACGGGCATCCCTTGCTCTATAGCTCGCACATTTCCTGGAGCACGGCGGTCTCACCGACCTGGACAGAGACGCGTCCGGCCCTGGCCTTCGACCAACTTTTCCGTACCGAGCCCAATCGGGGCGACCGCCGAGTCGTCGATGCCGTGCTCGAAGACGCCCGGTCGCTTCGCCAGCGGCTATCGGTTTCGGACCGGCAGCGGTTCGAGGAGTACCTGGGCAGCGTACACGAGATCGAGGGTCGCATCAAACGGGCCGGCCAGGAGCGCGAGGCCGGAGGCTGGACCCCGAGCCTGGCCGCCCCCGATCGCCCGCGACCCGCCGATGGCATTCCCGCTGAGATCCCGGACTACTGGAAACTCATGAACGACATCGTACTGTTGGCCTTCCGTACCGACACTACCCGGATCGCGACCCTCAAGTATTGCAACGATGGCTCCGCTGAAACCCACACGCACTGCGGTGCCAAAGATCAGCATCACCAGATGGCCCACACCCAGCCTGCTGAACTTATCCCTCTCAACCAATTCTTCATGGCCCAGCTTGCTTACCTCTGCGAGCGAATGTCGGAGGTCAAGGAAGGGGATCGCACACTGCTCGACAACACTTCAATCGCGCACTGCTCGAGCATGCTCCACGGCAACCACGATTCCAAACACTTGCCGATCGTCCTGCTCGGCGGCGCAGGGGGCAAACTCCGAGGCGGCCGAGTGCTCGACTACCTCGATGCTCCCAACCGGCGGATGTGCAGCCTATTCCTCAGCCTCATGGAGTGGGGCGGGCTCGAGCTCGACCAATTCGGCGATTCGACCGAGCGGTTGACGGGAATTTGAACCAGCTGAGACGGAGGAATCGTCACCCGAAGGTCAGAGCGCTGCTGGATGCGGTGCTCGCCGATGCCAAAGATTACGCTTGGGGATGTTTGAGCGATGTTGATGATCGTAAAATAGATAGCCCACCAGTTTGTTTTCCTGACGTGCGCTCCGTAGGGGTTAAAATCAGTACACTGGGCCTTACCAACCTGAGCCCATTCGCTCCCCGCCCCAACTCGCCCTCCCAATAACGCAAACGGCTATGAGCAACACTCCACTAAACCGCGACTATCTCTGGGAAAACTTGCTGGAGCAGGTTTCCCGACCCGGCTTTTTTGAAAAGTACGGCTCGATGTTCTCGCGCCGGGCGATGCTGTCCAAGTGTTTCAATGGCATCGGCACGCTTGGCCTGGCCGCGGCGCTGGGCCAGCAGGCTGCCGCAGCCGGTATGTCCGGCGGGGAAGCGAGTGCCTCGGACAGTCCGCTGACGCCCAAGCTGCCCCATTTCGCCGCCAAGGCTAAGCGTGTCATTCATCTCTGGATGAACGGTGCACCGTCGCAGGTCGATACCTTCGATCCCAAGCCGTCGCTGGAGAAATTTGCCGGTCAACGCCCCGAGAGCACCGTGAAACTGACCACGGAAAACGCTACCGGGGGGCTGATGCCATCGCCGTTCAAATTTGCGAAATACGGTCAGGCCGGAATGGAGATCAGTGAGCTTTTTCCAGAGGTCGCCGCGTTTGCGGATGATTTGTGTGTGATTCGTTCCATGCAAACCGACGTGCCTGTCCATGAGTCATCGAATTGGATGATGTTTACCGGTAGCATCCAGCCGAACCGTCCCTCGTACGGTTCCTGGCTGCTCTATGGGCTCGGCAGCGAGAATGAAAACCTGCCGGGCTTTGTCGTCCTGGGCGAACAGGGCCAGCCGGTCAACGGCCCCTCGAACTGGAGCAGTCGTTTTCTGCCGGGCATTTATCAAGGCTGCCAAGTCGCGTTGCCCAAAAACTACAATCCACGCGAAGTGATTCCTTACCTGCAGAACACGCAACTCTCCCCGGCGACGCAACGCCGCGAACTCGACCTGATCCAGCGTCTGAATGCCATGCACGAAAAACGCCGAGGCGCAGAGAATGCGATGAATGCCCGAATTCAATCGCTCGAAATGGCTTTTAATATGGAAAGCTCCGCGGCGGCCGCTTTCGATATCAGCCAAGAGAGCCCATCAACCCAGGCCGCCTATGGCTTGATGGGCCCGGAGTCCGAACTGGTGGCCACCAGCGGCGATGGTGGCTTTACGCGGGCTACCTTTGGCCGGAACTGTCTGCTCGCCCGCCGCCTTGTCGAACGAGGAGTGCGCGTCGTGCAGGTGTATTGCGGCAAGAGCCAGCCGTGGGACCATCACACCAACAATAGCGAATCGCATCGCAATCACGCATTGGTCGTCGATCGCCCCATTGCGGCACTGCTGGGAGACCTCAAGCAACGTGGCTTGCTCAAAGATACCCTGGTTTTGTGGGGCGGCGAGTTTGGCCGAACCCCGACCTCCCAAGGAAACGACGGGCGCGATCATAACCATCACGGGTTCACCGTCTGGATGGCCGGAGGCGGCGTCAAAGGAGGCATCACCTATGGCGCAACGGATGAGTTCGGGTTCAAAGCCGTCGAGAAACCTGTCCATGTGCATGACCTGCACGCCACGATGCTACACCTCATGGGGCTGGATCATGAGAAGCTCACCTATCGCTACAGCGGTCGCGATTTTCGTCTCACAGACGTCCACGGCAATGTCGTAACGGAAATCATCGCATGAAAGTGGAACTCATCATAAAGAGCTGGTTGGTCGGTGTCGGTGTCGGTGTCAGCTGCGTTGGATCGCTCGCTGCGGATGAATTGGACCCCGCGAGTATCGAGTTCTTCGAGGCCAATGTCCGGCCTGTGCTCGTGAATCATTGCTACCAGTGCCACAGCGATGAAGCCGCCATGGCCGGGAAACTCAAGGGCGGGCTACTGCTCGACACGCGCGCAGGGGTCGAAAAAGGCGGCGACAGCGGGCCGGTCATCAAGCCTGGGAAGCCGAACGAAAGCTCACTGGTGACGTCCGTTCGCTACACCGATGAGAATCTACAGATGCCGCCAAAAGAACGCTTGTCCGACGAGCAGGTGGCTATTCTGGAAAAATGGGTCGCAATGGGCGCACCGGATCCGCGCGAGGGTGTTGCCTCGAGCAAACGCGTCATTGACCTCGATGCCGAACGCAAACAGTGGGCGTTCCAGCCACCGGTGAAACATGCGTCACCGAGCGTCGCCGACGTGAGCTGGCCCAAACATCCGCTCGACTTTTTTGTGCTGGCTGCTCTCGAAAAACATCAGCTCCAGCCGGTAAGACCGGCGACTAAGCGAGAGTTGATCCGGCGGGCGACCTTTGATCTGATCGGCCTGCCGCCGTCTCCCGAGGAGTGTGAAGCGTTCGAACTCGATACAGACCCGGGAGCCTACGAGAAGTTAATCAATCGGCTGCTGGATTCACCACATTATGGTGAACGTTGGGGACGCTACTGGCTGGATGTAGCCCGGTACGCGGACGATCAAGGCAACTCGTTCTTAACTCCCACTCCGGCTGCTTATCGGTATCGCGACTGGGTTGTGGATGCTCTCAATCGTGATATGCCTTACGATGAGTTCCTGCAATTGCAGATCGCAGGCGATGAATTACCCGGCCCGGCTACCGATTACGTGACCCGACTAGCCGGACTCGGGTTTCAAGGACTCGGTCCGCAGTTCCGTAAAGGTGCTGCCGGGGAAGCCAAGGCTAAGGCCGACGAATTGGAGGATCGAGTAGACACACTGTCTCGCGGGATTTTGGGTCTGACGGTCTCCTGCGCCCGGTGCCACGATCACAAGTTCGATCCGATTCCGACACGAGACTACTATTCCCTGGCAGCCGCCTACAACGGTGCGGAATGGTCCGACCGTATGCTGGCGGCCCCAGAGGTTGTCGAAGCTCATAAGAGATGGAATGAACAGGTCGCGCAACAGAAGGCGAGTTTGAGTAAGTGGAGAGAGGATCAGGCGCGGCAACTTGGCCGTCGGGCCCTCGAAAAAACCGATGCCTACGCGATCTCCGCGTCCAAAATGTCGGTGCTTCGAAGCCACAAACTCCCCTTGGATGAGGCGGCATTCGCAAGGCAGGAGGGTTTGGAACTCTACTTCTTGAGTCGCTGGGTCAAAGCCCTCGAAGAGCCGGGCGAGGAGCCGATCCTCAAGGGTCTCCGCGATGCGGCCAAGCAGGCCAATGAATCCGGCTCGGTGGCTACCTCCGATGCGATGCGCCAGCAAATTGAAGCTCTCAAGAACATCGTGCTGACATCGCTTGAGGCTCTCAAAACCAGCGAGCAACCCGCCGCAGACCCATCGCAAAAGCCAGCACCGCTTGCGGCCGATCAGGACCGAGTTCTCAACGTGCTCTGGAAGGATTCCAAGGCACCGTTCTTTGTCGCCGCGAATGATCTGGATGGTTTGCTCGATGAACCCCAGAAGAAGCAGTTGGCGGAGTTGCAATCGCAGTTGAATACTCTGACCGAAACGCCACCACCCTCGGGCCCTCTGATGCCCAGTGTCCGCGGAGGTGCTCAGCCGATGCAGGTTTTCATCCGCGGAAATCCTGAGAAACTCGGTGAACAAGCGCCGCCTGGATTCCTGCGAGTCCTGAGCAAAACGGAGGAGCAACCCGTTGGGAAACCATTTACGAGGCTCGATTTGGCCAAAGCGATCGTCCATCCTGAAAACCCGCTGACGGCTCGCGTCTTGGTTAATCGCGTCTGGCATTATCACTTCGGTCGCGGAATCGTCCCTACGCTTAGCAATTTCGGAAAGCTGGGCAGCCCGCCGACGCACCCGGAATTGTTGGACACCCTGGCCGTTCAATTCATGGAGGCTGGCTGGTCCCTCAAATGGCTGCATCGCGAAATCATGCTTTCAACGACCTATCAGCTTTCCACCGCCCAGGACACCGACAACCTCGCCACGAATCCCGGCAATGAATATCTTTGGCGCATGTCCCCACGGCGACTCGATATCGAGGCCTGGCGCGACGCCATGCTCAGCGTTGCGGGCAAGCTCGATCCGCAAGTGGGCGGACCATCCATCAACCAGTCGGACCCCGGCGTCAAAGAGGTCGCAGGATTCAACTTTTTCACCCGGCTCAATGGTTTGGAAGCCGACAATCCTGACGGCCGTCGGCGCACCCTCTACACCGTGATCAGTCGCTACGCTCCGAATGCCACACTCACGCTCTTCGACTTTCCTGAACCGAACGTGACCAGCGACCAGCGCAATGTCACTACCGTGCCCCAGCAGCAGTTATTCGTACTCAACAGCCCGTTCATCTTCGAGATGAGTCGTGAGTTTTCAAGACGCCTCGAAAAGGCTCCTGGGAATGATCAAGACCGTCTCAGACTCGGATGGCAACTGGCCTATGGGCGCGAGCCAACCGCGGAGGAAATTGCGGTGGCGACGGAGTTCCTTGAGACACCGGTGGAGCCCACGAATGCCGATCGATTGAACCGATGGGAGCAGTTATCGCACGCATTGTTAGCCAGCAACGAATTTATGTTCCTGCCATAAATTCAAATGATCTAAACCCAACGCAAACTAGGAACGCTTGTCACGATTAACGTCCTGCGAACCTTCGCCATTAGCTTTCATCGCGCCCAATGGCTTTGAATTCGTGTTAGCGGAAGTGCGCAAGTGCTCCGGTATCCGCTCGTCCTGGGCTTTCGCAGTTGACGACTGTCGATGGAACAGGACAAGCTGGAAGCTTATCCCACGTAAGAAACAGCATTCCGTGGCATAGGCTTCCATCCTGTGCGCATCTGTCGATGGAACAGGACAAGCTAGAAGCCAATAGTGTTCGGCCCGGGATTTGCTTTGCGAAAATTCTCAACTTT
>JBMOJD010000131.1:0-6119 GCA_049317025.1 Fimbriimonas sp.
ATCCTGTTGCAGGTGCTGGACGATGGGCGGCTGACGGATGGTCAGGGCCGAACGGTGGACTTCAAGAATTCGGTGGTGATCATGACCAGCAACATCGGTTCGCAGTTCTACGGTGACCCGCTGACGAACACTGAGACCTTTGAGGAGGTTAAAGCGGACGTCTTGGACCAGGTGCGGGCGACGCTGCGGCCGGAGTTCATCAACCGCATCGACGACATCGTCGTGTTCCGACCCTTGGGCGTGAATGAGATCAAGAAGATCGTGACGATTCAGCTCGCTTCGCTGGCTTCGCGCTTGGCGGAACGGCGAATCGAGATCGACCTGAGCGACGAGGCGCTGACTCAGCTGGCAAGTGCGGGATTTGATCCGGTTTACGGCGCGCGCCCGCTCAAGCGGGCGATCCAGCGTGACCTCATGAACCCTCTGGCCCAGGCGCTGCTTCGGGGCGACATTCGCGAGGGATCCAAGGTGCATGTGGATGCGGCGAACGGTGAGTTTGTGTTCACCGGCTAGGTCAGGGCGTAGAATCTAGGTATGGCGACGGCGGTGCGGGGATGGTCGGCTTTTCGGACGTTTCTGGAGATGATCAAGTTCGAGCACTCCATCTTTGCGCTGCCGTTCGCGATGATCGGCATGATGTGGGGCTCGCGCTCAACTTCGGGCCACGCGTGGCCGGGGTTTTCTGTTTTTGGTTGGGTTGTGGTGGCGATGGTCAGTTGCCGCAGTGCGGCCATGGCCTACAACCGCATTGCTGACAGAGAGATTGACGCCAAGAATCCGCGGACGAAGGGCCGGGCGATTCCGGCTGGCTTGCTCCAGTTGGGTCAGGCCCAGGCGTTCTTCTATGGGAGCTGCCTGGTGTTCTTCGGCGCGGCCTTTGCCCTGAATCCGCTTTCGTTTGCCTTGAGCCCGGTGGCGCTGTTTGTCACGCTGTTCTACTCTCGGACCAAGCGGTTCACGCCGCTCTGTCACTTTGTGCTCGGGCTGTCTTTGGGAATTGCGCCCTCGGCGGCTTGGATTGCTTCGACAGGTCGGCTGGAGTGGGCGATTGTCCCGATCACGGCGGCGGTTTTGTTCTGGACGGCGGGGTTTGACATCATCTATGCGCTTCAGGATGTCGAGTTTGATCGCGACCATGGCCTGCGGTCGTTGCCCCAAACCCTCGGGAAGGCCCGTGCGCTCGCCGTGAGCCGGGTTTGCCACGTGCTCGCTATTGGTTGTCTGGTTCTTGGTGGCGTCGTCACGGGGGCCGGGCTGTGGTGGTTTGCTGGCGTTGTGGGCGCGGCGGCCTTGCTTGCTTATGAGCAGAGCTTGGTGAAGCCAGATGACCTGAGCCGGGTGGATATGGCCTTTTTCACCCTGAACGGCTACGTGTCGATGTCTGTGTTCGTGTTCGCTTTAGTGGACCAGATGGTGCGCTGATGGAAATGGTCGCTCTGGAGAGCACGGCGAGCCCGCACTTTGCCGATTTTGTGCGTCTCTATGAATCGAGCTTTCCGCCCTATGAGCGAGAACCGCTGGATGAGGTCCGGGGTCAGATCGATTCTCCCGTCGATCCGCAGAGGTTTTGGAACTTCGTCGGGGTTCGATCGGGGGCGGTTGTTGCGATCTTGCGGTTGGGGTATTTGCCGGAGACTCAGGTCGGATTCGTGGTCCACATTGCCGTTGACCCCAGTGTTCGGGGCCAGGGATTGGGTGGGGAGGTGCTTGAGTTTGCCCATGCTCACTGCCAAAACGTCGATGCTGGCTTCCGCGGCTTGATCTTGGAGGTTGAGCGGGCGGAAGACGCGGAGGACCCGGAGGCGATGGTGGAGCGTTCGCGCCGGGTGGAATGGTTCCAGCGGCACGGTGCTCAGTTCATCTCGCGGGCCTACACTCAGCCATCGCTGGGACCCGGGTTACCGCCGGTGATTTTGAATTTGATGATGATCGGCGAGGTCCCGGCCAACCCTCGGACTATGGTGGCCGACTTCTACGCGGAAGCGTGGGGGCTGGAGCCGGAGCATCCCTTCGTTCGCCGAGCTTTGCGTCCCTCTTGAAGGATGACAACGGTTGCCGTGGGGCAGCCCCACTGGCCCTGGCCGAAGTGAAATGAGAACCTCGGGAGGGGCATCCCCCGTCTGGCGGGGGATGCCGTTTTCCTTGCTTCTTATCGCCAGAACTGCGAGTCGTACAGATCGAAGTCGGCCGTGGTGCCATCGCTGAAGGTGATGATTCCCTTGCCTTCGGCGTCGTAGGTGCCGGTTGCCGGGCACAACGGGTCGTTCGTGTTTTCGATCTTGAATGAGCCCGTGCCGTCCGACTTGCTCGTCCAGGTGACCCTGTAGCCATTGGCGTTCACCCAGACCATTTCGAGCGTGCCGTCGGGCATGTAGGTGCCCGAGAAGTTGTACTCAACTTCGTCCCGCTTGAACCGACTAACGAATGTCGTGGGCTGCCCGGTGCCTTCCATTTCGAACCGGGCGTAGTACTCGTACGATCGAAATTCGCCCGGGCTCTCCTCACGTCCCTTGTCGCTAAACTCCTTGACGACTCGGCCGGTCTCGGAATTGATGAGCGTGTACATCAGGTAGTCCCGCGGGGCATATGTTCCCTTGGTGAACTTGCTTTCCACACGGCTGATGCTCTCTGGCCCGGTGGTGCGGTTCTCGGTGTGCTGATAGCCCACTAGATTCGTGCATTCGGCATCGTCGAATGTGTCGAAGTTGTACACCGCGAGACTGCGATAGCCGTTGGCCTCCACATACTCGATCCCGGTCGCCTTGCCCCAAAGATCGGGAGCGACGCCAAAGATATCGCCCACCTTGATGTCGCCCTCTTCTCGGCTGAGGGGGCTGAACTGGGATTGGGGCTGCGCGACGCCTTTTCTTTCGGGAAGCGACAGGCCCAGGGCAATCGACGTCAACTCCCTTCGGGATCGGCCCGGCGCCCCAGACTTCATGGAGGTGCTCGATGTCGCAGCACCCTGAATGGACTCGGCGATGGCCGTACGATTGCCACCGGCAATGGGAATGGGGTTGGTGCCCGAGCCGCCACATCCGAGAGCGAGGGCGTAGGCAAGTACGGCGAGAGGCAAGTGAGTGCGAATCGGCTTCATCGTGGTCTTCTGGGCGTGAGGCAAGAAATACGTCGGGCAATGACGGCACGGGGCCGCAATAGCATTGCCTACGGGAGTCATTTGCGGCAAATTCCGAGATGCTTGTGATTTCTCACGGCATGCTGGACCAGGAAACGCCTGCTGGTCCAAGATCGGGCCTAAGCCCTGGACGGTCTAGGAGGTTCTTCTGCGACAGCTTGGGGTGCGATGCCGGACCGTCCATTTGCTCGCCAGGCGCTCCGCACTGCCGGGGAGTTTTCGCGTCCGCCAACCGGAGCACGATTTAGGACCACGTCATTCGAGAAGAGTCGCATGGCGCGGGTGCTACCAGAAAAGGGATCTGGTGCCTCCAATTTTTGCCAGATTGGAGCCGCAAATGTTAAGAAATCTTTGATGCTTTGGCATGGCAACAAAGTGGCCCTATAATATTTTCATGATTTTGTGTCGATGTTCGTTGATTGGCTTGCTTGCTGTCGCTTGTCCCTTGGTTTGGGGCCAAGCTCCCCCCACAAACCTCAGCCCAAAGGATCCGACCAAAGGCTCAACCTTGGTCTCGAACGAGAAGACCGCGGATGGCAAGGCCTACAAAGAAATCAGCGCCAAGACCTTTGCCGAAGAGATGAAGAAGATCCTATTCAAGGATGGCAAGGCGAATGCAAAGGACGCCAAGTTCATTTTCCAGAACTGCTATGGCGGCGGATTCCTTCACACGATTGACGAGTTGATCGGCACTTCCATTCCTTGGGTAGGCGGCTCCGCTGCGAACGCAGAGCAGGTCGGCTGGGCCGGGACCCAATCTGGTGGATGCTTCTCTCAGGCATTCCATAACAACTACGGTTACGGAAAGACCCTGATTGAAAACCTGAATAAGGCTCGCGAGAAAGACAAAGCGGGGCCGAATGGAGATCCGAACTGGAAGCTGCCCGACGGCACCAAGATTTCAGAGGATCCTCAGACCACCTACAAAAACGGCGGCGAGAACATCAAACTCGACGATAGGGAAGCCAAGTCGCACAACGCCATCATCTGGGGTGGCGTTCCCGACAACCCTTGGGTCAAGAAAGACGTCGAGCGGATGCGCAACAAGCTGGAGGCCGAGTGGGCCGGAACGAACTTCACGATCGACATCCTCATGGGTGACGGCTCTGAACTCGGAGTATTGGCGACCCTCGACAACCTGAAAAAGAAGGTCACGGACATTGCCGCGCTGATGAACAAGGACGAACAGTTCTTCTTCTATGGGGCCGACCACGGTGGCAGCGAGACCTTCCTGGTCCAGAAGGAATCTCAAGTCGTCGTCCCTGGTGGCGGTGGGACCAAGACCGTCACTCTGAAACTCACGGAAGGCGAAAAGGATGGGATGCGGCTTGACCCAACCAACAGCCCTCGGCTCTCCTTCAGTCTCGAAGGCGGACCCTTGATCGCACCCAACTTCCTCTTCACCATCAACGGGATTGGCGTCGACTTCAGCCGTGTGGGCTCGACGATCGGACCCGACGGATCCTACAACTACGATCTCGATGTCGATGAGGCTTGGCTGCCGATCGGAAAGGATGCGGCTGGCCTGAACGAGATCGACCTGACCTTTACGGGCCTCTCCACGGATTTCACGATCCAGTGGATGACGTTTGGCACGGGGGCAATCGCCGGAATTGGCGCCGAGCCCGTTCCAGAGCCCGGATCGATGGTTGCGCTCGGAATTGGCGTTCTCGCTTTTCGTCGCCGACGCCGCTGAAAATTCTTTGGTCGAGACTCGCCTCCCGGCATTCGGTCATTCCGAGGGCAGGGAGGCGTGCTGATTTAGGTTCAAAGATGCCGATCTGGGCCTGTCTCAGGTTGGGCTTGGAAGACCAACACGCAAGAGATTCAAGACGTATGGGAGGGGTCCTTTGGAGCCATTTTCACAAAAACCTTAATGGACCCTTGACATCCGAGGGGCCAACTGGTACTATCTCTCTTTGCCGCTGGGCTAAAGTTGAGCGACGAAACGAAGCGAAACGAAGCCGAAACGGCCAGCGAAAGAGCTCTTTGAAAGTTGAATAGTGTGTAGAAAGAAGCGCATCGAGCACTCGTTAAAGACGAGAGTATGAAGCTTAAGAGGGCGCATGGTGAATGCCTAGGGACAGACTGCCGACGAAGGACGCGTAAGCGGCGAAACGCTACGGGGAGCTGCACAGAAGTGTTGATCCGTAGATATCCGAATGGGGAAACCCTGCCAAGGTAATGCTTGGTAACCCTCCACTGAATACATAGGTGGTTGGAGGCAACCCGGTGAACTGAAACATCTAACTAACCGGAGGAAAAGAAATCGAAGAGATTCCGTAAGTAGCGGCGAGCGAAATCGGAAGAGCCTAAACCAGTCGGCTTGCCGGCTGGGGTTGTGGGGCCACTACTACCCATCCCCTCGAATCGAGCATGTGGAAACGCATGTTGGTTTCGAGGTGGGTAGAAAAAAAGACTAAACAAGTTAACAGAACAGGATTGGAAAGTCCGACCGTAGAGGGTGATAGTCCCGTATGCCTAAAACCCAATTAGATTTAAGTGGTACCCGAGTAGCACGGAGCACGTGGAACCCCGTGTGAATCCACGCAGACCACTGCGTAAGGCTAAATACAGTCTGTCACCGATAGTGCATCCAGTACCGTGAGGGAAAGGTGAAAAGAACCCTGGTGAAGGGAGTGAAATAGAACCTGAAACCGTGCGGCCCACAAACAGTCAGAGCGCTATGCTTGGAGTAATCCGAGCCTGCGTGATGGCGTACCTTTTGCAGAATGAGCCTGCGAGTTGCTAGTGTTGGCAAGCTTAAGCGTTTTAGACGCGGAGGCGGAGGGAAACCGAGTCCGAATAGGGCGTCAAGTCAGCATTAGCAGACCCGAAACTGCGTGATCTAGCCATGGTCAGGGTGAAGTGATGGTAACACATCATGGAGGCCCGAACTCATTGACGTTGAAAAGTCTCGGGATGAACTGTGGTTAGTCCGGTGAAATGCCAATCGAACGCAGAGATAGCTGGTTCTCCCCGA
>JBMOJD010000132.1:0-5846 GCA_049317025.1 Fimbriimonas sp.
GCAGTTCTGGGCGAGCGTGACCGTTTTGTGCGAGCGTTGCGGGCTGCGGAGGGCTTTCTGCCAGTGACCGACCGGACGAGTCCGGACGAGATTCAGCGGCGATTTGGGCTAAGCAAGGGTGCGTTCAAGAAGCTGATCGGGTCGCTCTATCGTGAGGGCCTGATTGACCTGGAAACCCACGGAATTCGATGGAAAAAGTGATCGAGACGCCCCGGTTAATCCTGCGTCCACTTGCCTTAAGCGATCTTGCCTGGATGCACGAGATGGCGTGTGACCCCGAGGTCATGGAGTTTTTGACGCCGTCGTTCGCGCTTCCGGTGGATGACTCGGAAACTCGCATTGGGTTGGAGAAGTCCGTTGCGCTTTATCTCGGTTCTCGCTATGGATTCTTTGCCGCCGACGAGCGCGAGTCGGGCGATACGATCGGGTGGTTCATCTTGCGGCCCGCGCTTGACTTTCGATTTGCTACAGAGGCGCGGTTGGTGAGCACGCAGATCGAGCTCGGCTACCGGTTTCGTCGGTCATTTTGGGGTAACGGCTACGCCACCGAAGGGGCGCACGCGCTATTCGACTATGCCGCTCTTGATGTGACCTTTGACGAGTACGTGGCGTTCACGCTCGTGACGAATCTGCGCTCGTGCAGGGTGATGGAGCGGATTGGGATGAAGCCCCAGTACGAATGGGAAGTTCCTGGTTTTGAAGCTGCGGGGATTGTGTACTCCATGCCTCTGCGCTGAGGTCATTTCTGAGACGTGCTGGACGGAGGCAATTTCTGCCAGATGGCTTGCACCGCCGCGTTTCCGCAACCTGATGTCGCTTATGAATAGTGAGTCCCTCTAAGGCGTACTTTCCATCGCCTGCCGCGCTTGGACGAGGACTTCGTCGAAGTCATCGACGCGAAAGAAGCCTGAGCGCGGGTGCTCGATGTCGAGGATCACGAAGAAGATTGCGCTCATGAGGAGGGCGTAGCCGATGGTCCAGGCCATGGGGCTCTTGGGTACGGGACCGAAGCCGAGGCCGGCGATGAACGCGCTCACCACGGCGATGCCGGCGAGCAGCAGGTAGATCACCATTGGCGGGTGCATCTGGCGGGCGACGATGCGCGTGGTGGCAATGTCGAACATGTCGTTGATCGCGGGCAAGAGGGTGCTCATCGTCGCTGGCGATGGAGACTTCTGACTTGAGGACACGGCGGACTTCCAGATTTGCGACTCGAGAATGTTGGTCTCTTGGCCAATCGCTGCCAAGGCTGCGATGTCATTGAGGCTGTGATAGTAGGCGAGACGGGCGTCGGCGTACTTTCGGAAGGTCATGCGGAGCGCGGGTTGGTCTTCTTTTGGTAGGGTGTCGATACGAAGATAGGCGGTGCCGATGGCGTTGGCCTCACTGAGAATCAGGTCGCGCCGGTGATCCATCCGGCCGACTGCACCCGAGAACGTGAACGCGAGGAGTAGGCCAAGCAGGTTCAGAATGGCCCCTTCGAGAATCTGGCTCCCGTCTTTGTCGCTCTGCCCTTTGCGTGCTCCCACCCGACGCCCCAAGTGGGATGCCAGGAGCATGGTTGCAAACATCGCCAGAGACCAAAGCCAGGGGTTGAGGTCGAACACCCGGATGAGTTCGCGAGATGCGCGGCCGGTTCCTTTCGCCATAATGGCCGAATGGTTGCGCTGTTGCTTCCAATTGTCCTCCTATCGCCCATGCCGAAGGGTGGGTTTCGGTCGATCTTCGACGGCAAGACCCTGGATGGGTGGAAATCGGCTGATATGAGCCACTGGTCGGTCAAGGATGGCGCGATCACGGGGACGATCTCGGCCGAGAAGCCCCTCGGACGCAACATCTACATGGTCTGGCACGAGCCGATGGCGGACTTTGAGCTGAAGATGCGCTTTCGGCTGACGGGCTCACCGGGCAACAATGGTGGGTTCCAGTTCCGCAGTCGGCTGCTGCCCGATGGCGACATGGCCGGGTACCAGATGGACAACAACCGCGATACGAGTTGGCTGGTTCGGCTCTACGAAGAGCACGGCCGCGAGACCTTCGCCTTCCGCGGCAACAAGGCGACGATCAAGGCGGATGGCACCCTTAGCCTTTCGCCGATTCCGGGTGCGGGCGGGCCGTCCTGGTTCCGGTTGGAGGAATGGCACGAGTATCACCTGATCTGCCTGGGGTCTCGGATCGTTCTCCGGGTGGATGGCCGCTTAGCGGCTGAGGTCGACGATGGTGATCCGACCAAGCAGGCTCCGAGCGGATTGCTCGGGTTGCAACTTCATACCGGGGCACCGCAGGAAGCTCAGTTCAAGGACATCCGCTTGAAGACCCTAGCGCCGGGGACCAAGTTCGACCCGGCTTGGGTGAAAACGAATGGCCAGCCGACAAAGTCGGTTATTGCGGATCGCACCTTGGTCGCATGGGTGCAATTGGCAAACCTGAGTCAGCGCGGGGGAACGGCCCTTACTTTACAGCGCGATTCAGAATTTGACGGACTGGTCTTTGGAGAGAAAGAGCCGGGGAAGTGGATGCTCGGGAGCAACTTCTTCGCCCGGACCCAGACCGACCAGGCCCAAACGCCCGCCGAATCGACCGTCGGTCAAGCGCAGTTGGCGGCGGTTACCCAGGGGACTTCGATGAGGTTGTATCGGGATGCTCAGTTGATTGCCAGCTATTCGATGGACCCACTTGACTTGCTTTCGGGGCGTGATTCGTTTGCTGTTTTTGGTCTCCGACACTTCGGTGCCAGCACGGGCGAGACCCTGAAGGGAAGCATCGACGACGCGCGAATCTACGGCAAGGCATTGAGCGAGACGGACCTGGCCGCCCTGCGGCCAAACCAGGCGGGGAAGCCGAAGCCGGTGGCTTGGTGGACCTTCGAACCGGGACAGGAGGCTGATCGAGTGGGGCTCTTTCGGTTCAACAAGCTGATCGGCGGGGCGAAAATCGAAGGGGGGCATTTGGTACTCGGCAATGAAGGTGATGCGCTCATTGCGACGAAATCTGCCAGCCCGGCATGGCAAGGAAAGCCAACTGGGCGTCGCGATCGATGACTTTGAATCGGCGTGCCAAGAGTTCGGGCGCACATCCAACGCCGATCGATTCGACCAGCACGGTTTGGTCCTGAACCCAAAAGTAGACCCGCCACGGACCGCAAGCCAGCCGCCCCCGGCCGTCTTTCAAACGCAAGATGCGACGGGTGCGGTGCGGGGTCGGGTCCTGGCTCAGCATTTCGAAGGCGCGCTGGGTGAAGTCAATTTGCCATTGGTCGCGCAGCCAGTCTAGCTGGGTCTGCGCCAGGGGCGAGACCTGAATTTCGAACCTGGGACCGGAGGCGATGGCCGCTTCCACATCGTCGACCCAGCCCATATTGGCCTCGGGGAAGGCGTCGGCGGTGCGCAGGTATGGCTTGATGTCGAGGATCGGTGTTCCGTCCACCAGGTCAAGCGGACCCACCGTCAGGTTCAAACCTTCGACCTGAAGCAACCTCGCGGATGTGATGCCAATCGGATTCGGCCGGTGGGGTGACCTGGTGGCGAACACACCCCGGCGCACGGCGGGACCGCGCGGGGGCAACACGCGCGGACGCCAAGTCTTGTTCCGGTCGAACCACCAGATCAGCCAGATGCGCTCGAAGGTAGCGAGGTCTTGGAGGGCAAGCTCGAACTGTTGCCCCTCGTTGAGGACGATCAAGTTCGTTTCCCCCGAGTCGTCTTCGGGCTGGTGCCTGGTCTCGAACTTCAGCTTGCTGTCGTTGCGAACGAAGCCGATGGGCTCCAAAACCAGGCTCATCGCGGCCTACTTGAGCAGATCTTTGACCACATGCCCATGAACGTCGGTGAGGCGGAAATCCCGCCCTTGGTAGCGATAGCTGAGCATGGTGTGGTCCACGCCGAGCTGATTGAGGATGGTGGCCTGGAGGTCGTGGATTTGGACGGCGCCGGGAGTGAAGACGATCGCCTTCGGGTCAATGGGTTCGCCGTGTTTGTCGATGATGCTGTGGCCGTAGTCATCTGCTTGACCTTAGCTGATACCCGGTTTCTTGCCGCCGCCCGTCATCCAGAGGGTGAAAGCGGACGCGTAGCTTCGCTCCTAAAGCTCTCCCTCGGGAGCGTAACCCGGCAATACTCCCCAACCGACTTCGCTGAGGTCCTCAACGGACGGGGAAATGGGTGTCGCCACTCTGCAGCTGCTATGCCCCAGATACCTGGGGCATAGCAGCTTGACGAGGCCAGCAACGCATCCAACGGGATGATCGTGCTAGGGAGTGACGGTGAGGGTCGCGGAGCCGCTGCCCGAGAGATACGCCGCGTCTCCATCAAACTCGACTGTCAGCGTGTACGTTCCAGGAGCCAGCGCCGGGATCGCGGCGTTTAGGGATGCTATGCCATCAGCCGCGGTCACTGCCGATCCAAGCAGAGTTGATCCAACCTTGAATCGAAGCGTCTTGCCCACCAGATTTGTCCGAGACCTTAGGTTGCGCAGAGAGCCCCGGAACTGGATGGTCTGTCCCGCCTTGCCCGAACGGGCGCCAACCCAAATTTCAACCTTTGCCTTGGTCACGGTAAGCGTGCTCTCGGCAAAGGACGGGAGATACGAGGCGTTTCCAGCAAAGTCCGTCCTGAGAACGTAGCTGCCTGCAGCCGTGTTCTCTGGGATGATCGTCTGCAACGAAGCCATGAACTCAACCCCAGCCGTCACCGCCGAGCCGAGCGTTAGACCGTTGAATGCAAACGACATCGTGAGACCGAGGAGCCTTTCCTTGCTAACATCGTTGGTGATGGACGATCGGAAGTCAACGACCTGGCCGGGCTCGCCGGTTCGGGCGCTGATCAAACTCTTCGTCCGTGCCTTTTGCGCGACCAGGGGCGCCGTTCCCGAGACCGCAAGGTAGCTGCCGTCGCCCACAAACTCGGCGCGGATCGTGTAGTTCCCGGCTGGGGTGTACTCGGGAAGGCGGGTCGCCAGTTCAGCTGCGCCATCCGCTTTAATGGTAAGTGCCGAACCTACCAGAACGTCGTTGAGGTAGAAATTGATCTGCTTACCTCTCACGGTGGCAAGCGACGTGAGATTCTTGAGACTAGCCCGGTACCAGACCTTGTCTCCCTCGATGACCGTGCGCGATCCGACCCAGATACTAAGGGCAGCTTTCTGGACAGTGAGGGTGTTCGTTCCCGAAGACGCCTCGTACAGATTATTGCCGGCATAGCTGGCGGATAGGGCAAATTCCCGAGCCAACGTACCCTCGGGGATCGTGTAGGTGAGTTCAGCGACGGTCGCTGGCCCCGAAGTGACGGCGGAGCCGACCACCTGTCCGTCTAGCGAGAAAGTGACAGTCTGCCCGGCGAGCTTGTCGCCGGTCACTTGGTCTCGGACCGTCGCGCGAAGCGTGACGCGACCTCCGACGACGCCCGTGGCGGGGTCGACGGTTACGGAGGAGAGCTTCTTCAGTACGTCAAGAGTCGAATAACCACTGGATGGCGCGTAGCTGTCATTGCCTGCGAACGCGACACGAACGGGTCGGCTGCCTGCGGGACCGGAAGCGATGAGATAGGTGTAGCTCGCTCGTCCAGCAGCATCGGTGGTTGCCGTTCCCACTTTGACTCCGTCGACACTGAACTCAAGGAGTTGGCCCGAGACGGGTGCGCCCGAAGCGGTTAGGGTCGCGGCCAGAGGAACAGAATTCCCGATTCGACCGCTTGCGGGCTCGGCAACCAGTTCGGTGGCGGCTGGACCTGTGATGATGAGCGGAGCGGTTCCTTCGGAAGACAGGTAGCTGTCGTCCTCGGTGAATGTCGCTCGGATGGTGTGGGGCCCAACTCCAACGTTGACCTTCCAGTTAAGGCCTGCCACGCCGG
>JBMOJD010000133.1:0-5788 GCA_049317025.1 Fimbriimonas sp.
GGCGGCTAAGCCTTGCGTTGAACCAAAATGCATCGGACAATAGAGGTGATCAATGAAGCTCCGCCCTTGGATTCCCGTTCTGTGTGCTGTGCCCTGGGTGGCGCTGTTTGCCGCTCCTCAGCCGCAGGCTACTGCCGCCCGGGTGGAGTTCAACCATGACGTGCTCCCGACCCTGAAGGCGCACTGCTACCAATGCCACAGCGGCAAGCAAGCCCAAGGCGGCCTCCTCCTCGACAGCCGTGAGGCCATCCTGAAGGGCGGGGTCAATGGCACTCTTTATCAGGCGGGCAAAGGGGCGACCAGCCTGATCATCGACCGAATCACTGGCAAGGGCGGTAAGCCGCGCATGCCAATGGGCTTCGCGCCCCTTACCGACGAGCAAACCAAGAATATCGTCGCTTGGATCGACCAAGGGGCCGAACTGCCGAAGGCCTTCACCAGCAAGCCGCATTGGGCCTACCTCCCGCCCCGCCCGCCGAGCCAGCCAAAGGTCAAAAACCGAGCCTGGGTCCGGAATGGAATTGACGGTTTCATCCTGCAGAAACTCGAAGCCAACGGCCTTTCTCCATCTCCCGAAGCACCGAAGGCAGCCCTCCTGCGGCGCGTAAGCCTGGACCTCGTTGGCTTGCCGCCGACGCCGAAGCAAATTGACGACTTTCTGAAGGACACGTCGCCCAACGCCTACCAAAAGGTCGTGGATCGACTCTTGGCCTCGCCCCAATATGGCGAGCGACAGGCGCGCGTGTGGCTCGACCTCGCCCGCTACGCCGACACCGATGGGTATGAGAAAGACCTCCGCCGAGTCGCCTGGCCGTTTCGCGATTGGGTCATCGACGCCTACAATCGCAACATGCCCTTCGATGAGTTCACCATCGAGCAACTCGCGGGTGACCTCCTCCCCAAACCCACCATCTCGCAGCTTGTCGCCACCGGTTTCCACCGCAACACCATGCACAACCTGGAGGGTGGCGTGGACCAGGACGAGGCTAGGTACCAGGTGATGGTGGACCGGGTCAACACCACTTCGGCGGTGTGGATGGGCAGCACCATGGCTTGCTCGCGATGCCATGACCACAAGTACGACCCATTCAGCCAGCGCGACTACTTCCGCATGTATGCGTTCTTTGGCAACACTGCCTACGAGCCCCAGGGCAACGCAAACGTAAGCGAGCAGAAATACTACGAGTCCACGATTCCGTATCCCACGCCCGAACAAGCGACCAAACTGCGAGCCTTGGAAACCGAGATGGCACGTGCCCGCACTGCCCTCAGGTCGGCTGAGGCAGGTTTTCCAGCTTGGAGAAAACGCCTTGAGCCGGTTCGGTGGGAGCTGGGCGAGCCAGTTTCGTTCGCGGCCACGGGTGACGTTTCGTTGTCGCCTCAGCCCGGTGGTGCGCTCTTGGCGTCCGGGCCGAACCCGGCCAAAACCGACTATCGGGTCCGTCTCCGACTCCCTGCTGGAACTTGGCGGGCGCTGCGGGTCGAGGCCCTTGCCGATCCTAGTTTGCCTGGTCGCGGTCCGGGACGGTCGGGGAGTGGGAACTTTGTGCTGAGCGGTCTGTCGGTTTCGGCTGCGGGCCAAAGTGTCGCCCTACAAAGCAGCCGCGCCACGTTCGAGCAGTCGAACCAGCCCGTCCGAGCGACGGTGAAGGGGCCCGCGGACCAGGGATGGGCTGTAAGCCCTCGCTTTGGCGAAGACCACGCGGCCGTCTTCACGTTTGCGTCGCCATTGGTGTTGTCATCAGCGACCGAGGTTCAAGTCGATTTGCATTGCCAATCGGTCTATGGCCAGCACAACCTCGGCAAGTTTCGGGTTTCTTTCAGTGGATCTCGTGATGCTTTGATCGCGACTCTTCAGGCAGGCGCGACGGACGAGCAGTACAAGCGGGTCTATCTCGCCGACCATCCCGCCAGCCAAAGCCTCGCCGGCCTGAGCGATCAGAAGAAGGCCCTCGAATCGGAAATGGGCACCGCCCAGATTCTCCGCGAGCGTCCAACCGAGGGTGTGCCCTCCGCGTGGGTTCGTCATCGCGGAGAGTTCATGGGTAAGACCGGCCTCGTCAGTGCGGACGTCCCATCCTTCTTGGGTCGGCTGCGGCCGGGTGACCCGATCAATCGGCTTGGCCTTGCCAAATGGCTGGTTGATCCAAGGAATCCGTTGACGGCGCGTGTTCAGATGAATCGGCTCTGGGAGCAGTATTTTGGCCGAGGAATTGTCGAGACCACCGAAGACCTTGGCACCCAAGCTTCGAAGCCAACTCATCCCGACTTGCTCGATTGGCTTGCGCTGAAATTTGTGCAAAGCAAGTGGGACATGAAGGCGATGCACCGTCTCATTGTCACATCAGCGACCTATCGTCAGAGTTCGAATGTTTCCGCCAAGCTGATGCAAAAGGATCCCCAGAACCTGTTGCTTTCGCGAGGACCAAGATTTCGTATGGAAGCGGAAATGATAAGGGATACCTCCCTTGCCATATCGGGCTTGTTGAGCGATAAGGTGGGCGGACCCAGTGTCTACCCGGTGCAGCCTGAAGGTACATGGGACAGCCCGTACTCGGGGGAGCGCTGGATGGATAGCAAAGGGGAAGATGCCCATCGACGTAGTATCTACACGTTCTGGAAGCGAACAGCCCCTTATCCCAAATTCATGGCATTCGACGCCACGAGCCGAGAAGAATGCACGGTGCGGAGACTGCGCACGAATACGCCTCTTCAGGCACTCGCCATGCTGAACGACGCAGGAACAATGGAGGCGTCGCGTGCTCTCGCGGTCAGGGCCAAGCGGGAAGCGGGCAAGCGAGACCCTCTCGCCTACGCCTTCCGACTTTGCACTGCCCGCGATCCAAACCCAGCCGAACACAAGCGGCTACATGGACTTCTCGCAAACCTCCGACGGCATTACCAACAGAACCCCAAGGATGCCGCGCTGGTCGCGAAAGACCCTGAGATGGCCGCGATGACAATGGTCGCCAATGCCCTTCTAAACTTGGACGAAACGCTGAACAAAGGCTAACCATGGACTTCGAACTAGAGCAAGAGATACTGAAGACAATCACCCGCCGCACGCTGCTGAAGTCAGCCAGCTATGGCATAGGAAGCCTCGCCCTTTCGGCCATGCTCGCCGAACTCGGCGTGACGCAAACAAAGAAGCGTACCGACCCGATGGCTCCGAAGCTTCCAAACTACCCGGCGAAGGCAAAGAGCATCATTTACCTCTTCATGGCCGGTGCTCCATCGCAGCTTGATTTGTTTGATAACAAGCCGTACTTGATCAAGCACAATGGCCAACCCATTCCAGATGAGATTGTCAAAGGCGAAAGATTTGCCTTCATCAAGGGTAAGCCAAAGCTCCTAGGTTCCGCCTACAAGTTTGGCAAATACGGCCAGTCTGGCCAGGAAATCAGCGAGCTACTGCCGCATATTCAAACGATTGCCGATGACATCTGCATCGTCCGCTCGATGAAGACCGATCACTTCAACCACGCCCCGGCCCAATTGTTTATGAACACAGGCTTCCAATTACCCGGGCGGCCGAGCATGGGTTCCTGGCTAACCTATGGTCTGGGATCGGAAAGCGAAGATCTGCCTGGATTTGTAGTTCTGATCTCCGGTGTTAACAATCCGGATGGTGGCAAGAGCTGTTGGGGAAGTGGTTTTCTTCCCAGCGTCTACCAGGGCGTCGAGTTCCGAAAGTCTGGCGAACCCGTCATGTACGTTTCGAACCCCGATGGGGTCAGCAGCGAGGTCCGGAAGAGCACGATTGATGCCATCAATGATCTCAACCGAATGGGCAAGGCCAACTCCGGTGACCCCGAGATTGATACGAGAATCGCGGCTTACGAACTCGCTTATCGGATGCAAAGTAGCGTGCCTGAGCTAACGGATATCTCGAAGGAATCTCAGGAAACTCTCGACCTTTACGGCATAAAGGATGGCCCGGGAAGTTTCGCCCGCAACTGTCTGCTTGCCCGTAGATTGGTCGAGCGAGGCACCCGCTTTGTCCAGCTTTACCACCGAGGTTGGGACCACCACGGCACCGGCGAAGGCGACGACCTCAAGGTCGCCCTCCCGAACATGACCCGCCAGGTTGATCAGGCCGCTGCTGCCCTCGTAAAGGATCTAAAGCGGCGCGGGCTGCTCGACTCAACCATCGTCGTCTGGGGCGGCGAATTCGGCCGGACCCCGATGAACGAGGGCCGATCCGGCTCCATGTTCCCGGGACGCGACCACCACCCCCACGCCTTCACCATGTGGATGGCGGGCGGCGGCATCAAGGCGGGTACCGCTGTCGGACTCACGGACGAACTCGGCTACACCGTCGCCCAAGACCCGGTCCACGTCCACGACCTCCACGCCACTATCCTGCACCTGATGGGCATGGACCACACGCAACTGACCTACAAGTACCAGGGCCGGAATTTCCGCCTCACCGACGTGTTTGGCAACGTAATTTCCAAGCTCCTGGCTTAGAGGACAATCACCGACCGAATAACGTTCCCCGTCTCCATCTCGTGAAATGCTTCTTCGACGTCGCCAAGGCCGATGCGCTTCGTGACCATCGAGTCCAAATCCAGCTGGCCCTTTAGATAGAGTTCAGCCAGAAGCGGGAAGTCGTGCGAAGGCAGCGTATCACCGCAATGGCAAACCCGCAAAGCCGCCTTGTTCCAATACACGCCCGTCGCCATATCGCCAAGGTTCAGATTCACCGCATCCGAAGCGGCGGGGAAGCCGATAGTTGTTGCGGTCCCGGCATAGGAGAGCATCTTGATCGCCTGCTCAGTGCACGCGGGAATACCGGTGGCCTCGAAAGCGAACTCCACGCCGCCGTCCCAGCCGTCTTCCGTAATCCGCCGAACCTCGGCGACTGCGTCCACTTCGTGAGCGTTCACGAGGTGCGTCGCCCCGAAATTCTTAGCCCACTCCAGTTTGGTGGGGTTAACGTCAACGGCGATGATCTGAGACGCGTGCTGCAGCCGCGCCCCCTGGATCACGCTGAGGCCAACACCGCCGCAGCCGATAACTGCTACTCGGGCGCCTGCCCAGACTGGGCTCGTGTTCATGGTTGCCCCGACGCCGGTGATGACGCCGCACGCGATCAGGCAGGCCCGATCCAGCGGCATGTTCTCCGGCATCTTGATGGCCGCCTTGGCATGCACGACCGTATGGGTCGCAAACGTTCCGCATCGCAGAACCTGGCTGCACAACGCGCCATCGCTCTTACGCCGAATCCTTGGCTTTGGCCGCAGGGCCATATAGCATCGCCGAGGGTCACCTCGACGGCAAGCCGGGCACTGCTCGCAAGGGGCGCGGTAAGCAATCGCCACTGGATCACCCGGCTTCAAGTGGGTCACGCCCTCGCCGACCTCGCGAACGATCCCAGCTCCCTCGTGGCCGAGAACGATGGGGAAGGGCATCCCGTTTCCGTTGAGGTTCTTAACCGTGAGGTCGGTGTGGCAAACGCCACTCGCGACCAACTCAATCAAGATTTCGTTGGGACCAGGAGATTCGATTTCGATGTCAACGAGAACGGATGGCAGACCCGGCTCTTCCAGGATCACGGCGCGACCAGCAGTAGGCATATCCTAATGCTAGCACGAGGCCTAGTCTTCTAGTCGACGCACCAATTCCGCTGTGAGCCGAGCCAGCTGCTCCATCGAACCGGGGTGAATGACCTCGTACCCGTGCGTGCTCTCCATCGGCAAGCCTAAGGTGATCGGGCGCGCACAAAGTCCGTGGCTCGCCGCGCACGAGGCGTCACTGCCCCCACTGGAAAGCATCTGGAACTGCA
>JBMOJD010000134.1:0-5781 GCA_049317025.1 Fimbriimonas sp.
CCCGGATGACGGGTTCGAGGATGTTCCAGATATCGACCCCGTCGAGGGCAGTCGCGGGTCGGATGAGCATTGGGTGAGGTTACTGGGCACTGCTTAACGATGGCAAGAGTGTGTGCCTCCCCGATCCTGAGGTTCCACCAGGCTCGTCAGCACGGTAATCGGTGGTAAGTCTCTCGGTGAGCAGCCAGATACGCGGGTCCAGGCGACTTGTGTAGCAACGCGTGGTGACTTGACGGCAGTCTAGCATGGTGGTCACAGCGAGTACGGTGCATGGATACCAAGGATTTGCTGAACCTGTATTTCACGGCGTTAGTCATGGGCTATTCTAAGGAAATGGCAAGAATGAATGGCGATGCCATGCAGGCCCATGACCAGATCCTCGCGAAAAAGTACAGGCAACTTCTTGGTTACATTGCGGAACTTGATCGTCTACGTACGTCGGTCGTCAACAGAGTTGATCTCCATCCTGACTGCCTTGCTCTCTCAGTGTTGCCGGAGCACCCGAATGTCGTCTGGGCAGCGGCTGAACGATCGGCATTTCTAACCGTGACCCGATGCACACTGCCCACCTCTCCGAGACTCCCCGCAGAGCTGAGAAGCTGGGTCATCTACGTACCCGACCAACTTGAACAAGAGCCGCGGCATCTAGAAAGTATGTCCCTTGATGACGTGGAACTGCGCTGGGACGAAGCTGGTCCCATCGCCGAATGGCAGGCATGGATTGATGAGTGGCAGCAATGGGCCAGCAAGACTCGTCCGGCATTTGAGACACGAGCATTATACGAACGACTATACGATTTACACGCTACTCTTGAGCGGAATCCGGAGGAAGTCGAACTTGTCGCGGCCGACGTTTTGGTATCGTTCAACACAGTCGACCACCCAATCCTCCTCAATCCTGTTCGAGTCGGCTTTGACATTGAGCGTTCAAGAATATCCCTTGAATGCCTTGATGCACCTACCGAGGTCTATGGTGACGCCATTCGCAGTGTCTTCCCAGAAGCAGGAAGGTCGATCGCGACGGCCCGAAGGGAAGTTTCAGAGAACCCTGACATTTGGGCGTTTGGGGAGACCGTTGTTGATGATTTCGCCAAGCGATTCGTTCAGGGTGCAGACTCCGACGGTAATTTCACCGATGGCGAACCGCTGCGGAATCAGCTTACGGCTCGGCGTCAGCGCTGGCTCATCCTTCGAAAGCGGGCAACTGGTCTTGCTGAACTTGCTGACGGTCTCCTCGAGAAGTTTCAGCGGGACGGTCAAGTTCCAACTCCTATTCGGCCCATCCTGGCCGAGATGGACGAGACCGTACGATCGGAGGCGGTTTCTGGCGGAGAACCCGACGAGGATGAGGAATCGTTCTTCACGAAGCCAGCCAATGCAGAGCAGTTGGCAATTTTGCGCAACTATCGGAGGAGCGGGTGTGTCCACGTGCAGGGACCTCCCGGTACCGGGAAGACCCATACCATTGCGAACCTGATCGGGCACTTTTTGGCTGAGGGCAAAAGCGTGCTAGTAACCAGTGAGAAGGCACAAGCCCTTACTGTCTTGCGCG
The DNA here is from genome assembly GCA_049317025.1 of Fimbriimonas sp. Classification (GTDB taxonomy): domain Bacteria; phylum Armatimonadota; class Fimbriimonadia; order Fimbriimonadales; family Fimbriimonadaceae; genus Fimbriimonas. Next base: position 1,553 of record JBMOJD010000134.1, read on the forward strand.
AGAAGGTCGTCGGAGAGTTGCGACCACTGTGCGTTAGCCTAGTCGGCTCGAACTCAGGGGAAGGCCTCAAGGATGGTATGAGAAGCATGCACGAGAAGCTAGGTCATACCGAGCAAAGTCGAATACAGTCGGACATCGCACGACTTACCGAGGCACGCTTGCGGACCCTTCAGGAGATACGCAAGGCTCGCCAAACTATGAGGGAAATCCTAGAACTCGAACACCGTCCGGTCGAAGTTCGAGGCTGGCGAGGGTCACCCGCGATGGCAGGAAGGTATGTCAACGAGCGAAGGGAGGCTGACGGGTGGATCCCCGGGAACTTGCTTCCTGAGTCGGAACCCCCAATCGCGCAGGAGCAGTTTGATCAACTTCTGGGCCTGCTCGCTGAGTTCTCAGGGGAGGTGGTACCTGAGGTCCGAAAGTATATACCGCCAGAATCAGCGGTTCCCAACCCGGCGGAGGTTCGAAAACTGCTGTCCGATCTTAAGGAGTTGGAACAGTCGGCACCCCCGAATCCAAGCGTGCGTAATGCGGAGATAGGTTTTTTGCCTGGGGGAGTTGAGCAAGCCAAGGAAATGTTGGCACTTACCGAATCCGCGCTGAAACAGCTTGGAGAACTCGATGAAAGCTACCGTGAATTGGCGAACCAGGTCGTCGAGACGCCATACCTTGTGACCTTTTGGGAGTCGATGGTCCAGAACGCTAGGTCGATTATCGAGGCCGATTTCAAGCTTACGGGTGAGACAGCTCCGTATGATTTCCAGGTATTGGGTCCGACCACCGAGCTCCTATCCAACTCCAAACATCTTCTTGATCATGTCCGCAGAACTGGACGCGCAGTGAGGAAGCCCCGGCTCCTGAACCGCCAAGACAAGCAACTTTTCGAGGCTGTCCAATCAAAGCGCGGTCTAGGCGACGAGGCTTCGCTGACGGCTCTGATTCACAAGCTTGAGTTTGAAGAGAAACGCGACCGCTTCCGTGCAGAGATTCGGCATGCTGCAAAGTCCGTCGGGCTGAGCGGATACGATTCCAGGGACCCAGAGCGCGAGCTTGGAAGAGATTCCGCCCTTACTGTCGCACTCAATTGGGTAAATCTCTTCTATCTCCCTGTTGTCCAACCGTTGGCTCCGTCTGGGTTAGGCGCGGACCAAGCGTCCGCCCACATGGCTCCACACTTGACCGGCAACGGGCCAGTGGATCGTATGAAGTGGTGGCTCGAAGCGGTCGTCCGCCCTGCCCTCGTCAAGTACTTGCACCAGGAGCAGTTCAATCAGTTAGACCAGCAACTCGACACCCTCTCCCGAGTAGCCGAATTGTGGAGGACGTCGGATCCGAGTAAAGCTCTCGCCGATCTCTCACAGGCTATCCTCACCCGTGACATCTACCGCTACGAGGCGGAGTTCGAGTCGGTTGCCGAACTGCGAAAGGCAGCTGAGCCCGTCCAGCGGCGCGACGCGTTATTGGCGGCGATTAGAGGGCGCGCCGAGACTTTGGCCACAAAACTGGAAGATGGAACGCTCGAATACTCGACCGTCACCGGCTCGCTTGATAGCGCATGGACCTATGCCCTCATCAACCAGGAACTTTGTCGCAGAAGTGCGCTCAGCCTGGAATCTACAAAGGTCGAGTTGGATCGCTTAAAGCATCAACTCGACAGCATCACCGTGCAGGTCGCGTCTGCGAGAGCCTGGGCCGCGCAACACCGGCGTGTTACGCAACCTGTTCGAAGTGCGCTGAGCAGATTCCACGAGGCTCAACGGAGGATTGGAGGCGGTCACGGGCGTCGGGTCCCCGAATTCCTTAAGGCGATGCGCGATGCCATGCGAGAAGCCAAAGATGCCTTCCCGGTCTGGATCATGCCCCTCTACGACCTCGCGAAGACGTTCGATTTTACGCGCACGCGATTCGACGTAGTGATCGTAGACGAGTCTAGCCAGCTTTCTGCCGTAGGCTTAATCACGTTGCTGATCGCCGATTCGGCCATTGTTGTCGGCGACGATGAGCAGACTGAGCCGTCGCTCGCGGGTGTATCGGTCGATCTGGTCAAGGGATTGGTCACCGAGCACCTCCTGGACTTCCGAGACCGGATACTGTGGTCGCCCGATTCATCGCTCTATTCGTTTGCGGCTCGCTTCGGAGCAACGGTCGGCCTTAGGGAGCATTTTCGATGCGTACCTCAAATCATTTCCTTCAGTAGCCGTCTGTGTTACCAGGGCAGAATACAGGCGCTGCGTGAATCGCGAGACGTCACGCAACTGCCCCATGTCGTGCCGGTGAAGTGCACATACACAGCCGTGAGCCGAATTGCTGACATAAATGAATCAGAAGCGATGGAGATCGCGAGCCTCATCCTGGCATGCTCCGAGCAGCCAGAGTACCAGAGCCAATCTATCGGAGTGATTTCGTTACGTGGTTCGTCCGACTCACGCGGCGAAGATCCGCAGACGACGCGCATCGCGACACTCATTCGCCAGAGCTTGGGTGCAGTCGGTTGGGAGAAGTTCGTAGCCAGAACGAACTTCAAGACGGGCGTTCCCCCGTCGTTCCAGGGCGACGAGAGAGACGTGGTCTTCATTTCGATGGTTGACGACCCTACTGGACGATCCGGGCCACTATCTATGCTGTCTGACTCCACCATTCCAGGGGGACAGTTTAGGAAACGCCTGAATGTCGCTGTGAGCCGCGCCCGGAACCAGGTGTTTGTCGTTCATTCGTTCTCGCACTTCGAGGCGGAACTCCGCGAGGGCGACGTCCGCCGCCGGTTGCTTGAGTTCGCCTATGCCCCTGATGAATGGCTAGAGGCAACAATGGCCATCAATCCACAGGCAGAGTCACCGTTTGAGGAAGCCGTGTATGCAGACCTCGTGCGTCTTGGCTTCACGGTAACGCCGCAGGTCAACGTGGGGAGCCATCGCATTGATCTAGTGGCGGAAGACGCCGATGCCCGTGTCGCTATCGAGTGCGATGGTGACGCATTTCATCAGGACGCGGCCGCCGACCTCTCTCGCCAGATCGTGCTTGAAAGGTGCGGCTGGAAGTTCATAAGGATTCGAGGGAGCGAATACTATCGCGATCCTGAGGAAACCATCCACCGTGTTGTAAGGGAGTTAGAAAGGCTGAACGTAACGCCGGCACATGAGCAGCCCACCCAGGTCGAGCCTGTGGGTGCGCTCTGGCAAAGGGTTCGGGATCGTGCCACCGCGATTCGCGACGATCTTAGGGGCGGCCCTCCCATTACATCCCCAACGATGCCAGAGCCGCTCACCATGCTAGGCTCATCGCCTTTGCTTGAGACTCCAGCACCTGCATTGGATATCTTGGAGCCGGAGCGAACTGATGCCGGCATTCCACGTCCTGTACAAGCGAGTTCTGCGGATGCTTTACTCAGCCAGCCAGCGGTCGAGGAATATGCGGAATTTGACGGGACTGACTTCGATGATCCAAAGTACCTCACCGCGGAGGAGATCCAAGCGGACCTTGTTCGCATCGTTACTGTCGAAGGGCCAGCGACCGAAGCGACAGTCATCGACCGTTACCGGATCGCAACCGGCTACGGTAGGTTCAAAGGGCCGACGCGCGAAATGGTTATCTCTGTCCTTCGTGGAGCAGCTGATCGTGGCATTCTGCGGGCCCTGCCTGACTACCCTGGCGCCGGAGTCATCGTCTATTCAATGCCCGGACAACCCGAAACTAGGGTAAGAACAAGAGGCCCAAGAGACCTCAGCGAGGTCCCAATGGGTGAGATCGTTGTGCATGCTACGGAGGTCATTCTGTCAGGTGCGTCCCTCCATGACGAGGCATCGTTTCGACAGATTCTCGACTTCTTTGGGCTCAAACGCCTGACGGAGCAGGCTCGAAATCGACTGGACATCGCATTTGGACTCGCATCAGGAGATCTGCGTGTCGGGGAAGGTATAGCTGATGACCAAACCAATTTGTGATTGTTAGCAAAACGGTTCCAACCAAGCATTGCGTGCCAACCATTCGCTCATAGAGCTGGCCCTGAGGTGCCCCCTGCTTTTCGAATGGAAAAGCAGGAGTGCATAAGGTTCTCGCTTGATATGTCGTGCAAGCACACGTAATTGACTCAGATCGAATCTCCCCGAGTGCTTCTCAGAAAATACAGCGATGAGTGTAAGGCAATGATTCCTGGTCCGCGGTCAGAAAGGGAGTCTGGTGGAGATGATGGGATTCGAACCCACGACCTCTGCAGTGCGATTGCAGCGCTC
>JBMOJD010000135.1:0-5756 GCA_049317025.1 Fimbriimonas sp.
GCCCGCACGATGCCCGCGTTGTAGCGGGGCACCGTCACGATGACGTAGTGCTTGGTGATCTTCTCGGCCGGAATGGTCGCGAGCTGCTTCGAGATCGACCGATAGCGCTGCTTGACCGCATAGAAAAGCACGCAGATGATCGGAACCAGGACCAGCACCATCCACGCGCCCTCGGTGAACTTCGTGATGGCAATGACGAGCAGAACGATAAAGCAGAGAATCGCGCCGATGCCGTTGATGACCGCGCTCTGCCTCCAGCCGGACGTGCGCTCCTTCTGCCAATGCCGCACCATGCCGACCTGCGAAAGCGTGAACGCGGTGAAGACGCCGACGGCATAGAGTGGCAGAAGCTGGTCCAGCTCGCCGTGGAAGTGCCAGATCAGAAGTCCGCTCGCCACCGAAAGCAGCAAGATGCCGTTGTGGAAGACCAGTCGGTCGCCCTGGCGAGCCAACGCCCGGGGCAGATAGCCATCCCGAGCCAACAAGCTCGCAAGTCGAGGAAAGTCGGCAAACGCAGTGTTGGCGGCAAGCACCAGAATCGCCGCCGTCAATGCCTGAATGGCATAGAAGCCAAACGAGTTCTGCCCGAAAGCGTAGGCCGCGACCTGCGACAACAAGGTTCGGTATTCGGGGTTGACAGCCGAGTGGAGCGAAAGCGTGGGGATGTGCTGGCTGATGTAGCCCATGCCAAGGAAGAGCACGGCCAGAATGCCAGACATCCACCGAAGTGTGATGGTCGCGTTGCGGGCTTCCGGCTTGCGGAACGCCTGGACGCCATTGCTGACCGCCTCGATGCCCGTCAGCGCCGTGCATCCGGCGGCAAAGGCGCGCAAGATCAGGAACAGGAAGGGAGCAGCCATGTGCGAGCCAATCTGCGGATCTGGCGCCACGACCGGCTCAGCAATCGGGTTGCCGATACTTTTGAAGATGCCGACGGCGAGCAACACCGTGATTCCAATGACGAAGCCATAGGTCGGCACAGCAAACACCGCCCCCGATTCGCGGACTCCTCTGAGATTAGCGAACGCAATAATCGCAACAAAGCCGAGGGCCATCGGCACCAGTAACGGGTGCAAATGGGGCTGGGCCGACACAATCGCAGCCACGCCCGCCGCCACCGAGACCGACACCGTGAGGATGTAATCGATCAGCAACGCGCCACCGGCCACTAGGCCCGGGACTTCGCCCAGGTTCTCGGAGGCAACAACGTACGAACCACCCCCACCGGGATAGGCATGAATGGTCTGCTGATAGGACCAAGCAACAATGCAAATCAGGACGACGATTCCGATGGTAAGGCCGAACTGCTGCTGCAGTGCACCAACCGAATGCAGGATCAAAACGCTGAGGATCGCCTCGGTGGCGTAAGCAACTGACGAAAGCGCGTCGGAAGAGAAAACCGCTAAGCCGACCACGGGGCCGAGCCGCTCCGAGTGGGCATGCTTGGATGCGATGGGAGCGCCGAAAATCTTGTGCTTCAGCTTTTTCCAAGAAAAGCCCGGGGTGGGCTCTGATCCTGATTTCGTGTCTTTCAAAGATTCCTCTGGTGCTGTCCCCGTTGACGTCCCGACAAAGCTACCCGAAATCGGGGGAGCTTGACGCCAATATCCCCCAAACTTGCGTCCGGGGGATCTTCATCAATGGCTCTCGGCGGGCGGGTCAACCTCGGTGGCAACGACGATAATGTCGACCATCTTGAGGGTCCGTGCAAGTTCGGTCAGAAGCGAAGCGCGCAACATCTCTTGAACCTTCGTGCGCTCACTGTGACCCATGATGAACTGGGTTATATTGTGTTCGCGCACATACTTGATGATCTGATCCGCCGGGTTGCCCTTGAGCGTGATCGTCTTGATCCCGAGTCGCTCGCAAAGCACGAAGTCGTCCTTGAGGATCTTCTGCTCGCGCTCTCCAACGCGACCTTCTTCCACGTAGACGGCCTCGACTTCGGCATGGAGTCGTTGCCCGATGCGCCAGCCGCGCCGGATGAGGCGAAGCGAAGACTTGGTTGGAGTCAGGCCGATGAGGATCCGGTCCTTGGTCGCCCAAGGCTTCTCGATCCGCTTTTCCTTGCGGTATTCGATGACGTCCTCATCCACGTGGCGCGCGGCCTCACGCATCGCGATCTCTCGCAGCGCGGCCAGGGTTCCTTCAGAATAGAGCGCACCGGCATCGACGTCCCCGCGCTCCAATCGGTTGAGCAGGGCTCGGGGAGTGAGGTCCACGAGTTCGACCTCATCAGCCTCGAGCAGGACCTTGTCCGGCACTGTGTGTTCGACTTTGACGCCGGTAATGTCGGAAATGTGGTCGTTGAGGCTCTCGAGGTGGGCGACATTCAGGGTCGAAATGACGTTGATACCCGCCTTCAGGAGAGCTTCCACATCTTGCCATCGCGATTCTCGCTCGGAGCCAGGTGCATTGGTGTGGGCGAGGTCGTCCACCAAAACCAAGTCGGGATGGCGTGCGATGGTGGCGGCGAGGTCTAGTTCCTCGAACACCCGGTCACCAACCGTGATCTTCTTGCTTGGGATCGAGTCGAATTGGACCCGCATGTCCTCAACTGGACCACGACCGTGCGATTCGACAAGGCCGATCAGAATCTCTTGGCCCCGGGACTTGCGCCTTAGCGCTTCGTCCAACATTGCGAAGGTCTTACCGACCCCGGGGGCATAGCCCAGAAAAATCTTGTGTTTGCCGCTATCGGCCATTTTCCTCCGCTACAGAAACCGTCATGACGGCATCTAACCAGCGTTGAAGACTACTCGAAAGGTCTTCGATTCGAAGCATTCCATCGATAGGAATCTGCGCATTTTGCCAAAGATAGTTCGCGAGCGACTCTTCGCACATCGCCTGCCAGAACCTATGGCCGCCGGGAACGTGCTCGCTGTCGGTGTAGGCGCGGACGAGTTCACGAACGTAGTTCGGAAGGACGACCGCGACACTGCCCACCGGCTGGCCCGCCCGCGAAACCAAGTAGTTGCACGAAAGGTCGTGGGTGTGCTCATCCTCCACTTCGTGGTCCATCTCGAACCCAAAGCCGTTGATGGTGGTGCGGGTGAATTCGCGGCAAACCAGGTTGACGGGGACGGCGGTCTGGTGCACAACTTGCTTCTCAAGCGCAGACTTCACCGCCATGCGGAGCGTCTCGGCCGTGAACGGCTTGCGAAGGAAATCGGACGCGCCCGCCTGAATGGCTTCGAGCGCGAGATCAATGGTGCCGAACGCCGTGATGAGGATGACCCGCGACTCACGATTCCGTCGGTAAATCTCTTCTTGAACTTCGATCCCGGTGAGGCCGGGCATGCGCTGATCGAGCAAGACCAGGTCCCAGTGTCGGCCATCGCCAAACTTGATAAGGCCGTCTTGGCCGTCGGCGGCAGCATCTACGGTGTATCCGGAGTGCTCTAGGGCCAGCTTCATCATGAGCCGGATATTCGTTTCGTCGTCAATGATTAGGATATTTGAACTCAAGACTGTTCCTCGCTCGACACGGAGTGACAAGATAGAGTGAAACTGAAGGTACTTCCCTTCCCCAACTGGCTATTCACGCTCATCTCACCACCATGGGCCTTCACTATCGCACGCGATATTGACAGGCCAAGGCCAGCGCCCCCTTGCGTTGCCCCAGGGACCTGGACAAATCTCTCGAAGATTGCTTCCAGATACTCCGGAGCAATGCCTTCGCCCGAATCCCCTACGCTGAATGTTACAACATTTCCCGAATCAACGGCGGAAACTCGAACGTTGCCTCCGGACGGCGTATGGCGGATTGCGTTTGCAATCAGGTTGGTCAAAACTCGTCCAATTTGGCTCGGATCGGCCCGCACGAGCGGAAGATCGGCGGGGGCATCGTATTCCAAAATGAGTCCTTTATCTTGCGCTTGGTTCTTTTGGCCGTTCACCACACTGCGGATGAGATCGGCCGGGGCGACGGGCTGCATGCGCGGCGGCATGACGCCCGCCTCCAGGCGAGTGACATCCAAGAGGTCGCGCATGAGCGCTTCGAGCCTTTGGAGGTCTTGCTTTTGCATACGAACCAGGTCGAGTTGCTGGGGCGACAGTGGGCCCAAGGCCCCTTCCTCCAGCAGTTCATTGGAGATCAGCATGGACGTGACCGGGGTCCGTAGCTCGTGGCTGGCAACTCCGATGAATTCATTTTTGAGGCGATCCACCTCGCGGAGGTGGGTGATATCCTCGAGGACCACGACCGCGCCCATCAGGCCAACCTCCTCGTCTTTCATCGGGCTCGCCCGGAGGCGATACGTGCGCTCGAAATCACCCACTCGAACCCGTACGAGGGCTGCCTCGTCTTCGCGGGCCGAGACCCCTTCGGCGTCGATCGCGTGTTGGACGGCGCGGACGATGCGTTGATCTTGGATGTGGTCGGCCAGCGGCACCCGTGGTGAAGTCTCAACCAATGAGCCAAAAAGGCCCTCGGCGGCGCGATTCAGGAAGACGATGCGTCCCTTGCCGTCGGTCACGATGACCGGGTCATAAAGATTCTCCAGCGCGGCATCGGACATCCGCTGTGCACGATGAAGTCGGCGAACCTCACTCTTGCGTAGCTCACCTAGACGCTCGGCCATTTCATTGAACGAGCGGGCCAGTGAGCCAATCTCAACGAAGTCACCTAGGCGCACTTTTTGTGACAGGTCCCCGGAACCGATGGTTTCGGCCTGCTTGGCGAGAATGGTTAGCGGGGCCAGCGCCAGCCGGACCATGCGGAAGGCGAGGACGATCGCAAACAAAAACGACAGCCCGGCAATCCAAACAGCGCGTGACGTCGCGCCTTGGATCGAATTCTGGGCCACCACGTTGGCGCGAACAATTTGCTCCTCATTGACCTGGCGAAGCCGTTGCAGCAGATCCTTGATCTTGGCCAGTTCGGGCTGCAGGTCGCGCTGGACCGTTTCGAGGGCGGAGGGCTGTTGTGTCAGCTCGTTGGCCTGGGCAAACAGCACAGCCCGCGCCGAGTACTCCGAGAGATCGCCCTGCAACTGGAAGAAAATCTCCGATTCCTCCCCCGGTTCCACCATGTTGGCGAGCGAGGCGAGGTCTCTTCCGAGCGCAGTCAAACCTTGGCCGATATCCTGCCGCGCTGATGTCCGCCCATCCCGAGCGAGAAACTCGATGGCGTTGTGCTGGCGCTCCACCAGAAGCTCCATTTTCACACAAGTGCTCATGGCCTGCAGGTTGTCTTCGACGACCTGAGCCATCGCCTGGGCGACGAACATGAGGCTGGCAATGACCACAGTCATCACCACGCCAAGGAGGGCAACAATGAGGAGATGGCTGAAGATCAGCTGGGCGCGCAAACTACGCATGGGGTCGCCGGTTACAGGGCCAGTTCATGTGCCAGTCCCAGTCGTTCGAACTGCAGTCGGCTCTCTAGGTGCTCTTCGAGCATGTAGACCTCGACCTGTTCGGCCAGGCGAACGTCAAGGTCGTAGTAACTTCGCGACACACCAGTACCTATTGCTTTGGCGACCTGGGCTTCGATCTGGCGTCGGGTCAGGGCTCGCAGTTCTCGACGGGCACTTTGCACCGCCTTGCGTCCTTCTTCCGATTGGGTCAGGCTGACTTCGGTTGGCGTGAAGACGCCCTGGCACCGAACAAGAATCATGTTCTCGACCAAATGAGCCTGAACATACGAGGGCCCATGGCCCTGTTGCTCACGATGGTACCGCTCGACGACCGAGGCGACGGCGCGTTCAATCTCAGACTTCGTCATGATTTCCCCACCCATTGTGGCGCAAACT
>JBMOJD010000136.1:0-5620 GCA_049317025.1 Fimbriimonas sp.
GGCTTGGTCGCAATAACGGAAACACGAGTGAGGCCCACCAGAGGGAAAGGCGAGGAAACTTGGACCTCGAATCCGGGAGCTCGATAGGTGCCAGATTCTATCGTGGACACCCAGAGGGCACCGGGAGAGGTTTGGAAGGCTAGCTCCGGCATCAGCGCCATCCCGCGTGGTCCGGAGGAGAGGCAACAGTTGATCGAATCGCCGAACGGCTTGACGCCTTCCAAGGGCGTGTAGTAGCACCACTGGTTGCCATCCTCGCGCTGCGACGCACTGAGGTGGTTGTAGGCGGAGCGCTCGATCTCGTCGGCGTATTTGCGGTCGCCGGTGAGGCGAAGGAGTTGGGCGTTGAGCTGGATCCACGTGACGGTTACGCAAGTCTCGCCGAGGCTGGCGTTAACGCCGTTGGGTAGGTCGAAGTCCTTGCCGAAGTGTTCGCCATGGCTGGCGGTGCCGGTGATATAGAGCTGGGTGGCGACGACGTCTTTCCAGGCGGCCTCGGCCACCTTTTGGTACTGTTTGTCGCCAGTTTCGCGGCCAAGTTCACAGAGGCCGACCAGGTTCGAGAGCATCTCGTAGGCCTTGCCATTGGCCGTACCTGCGACCTTGCCGGTTTGGCTGAGCGACTTCACGATGCCCGGCCCGCCCGCGAGGTCGTACTCGGCGACGATCTGCCGGGCGAAATCGAGGTATCGGGGGTCGCCTGTTGCGCGATGAAGCAAGACGATGGGCTCGAGGATGCTGGTGGCGGCCATTCCCATATGAGTCCCGGCGCTGATCAGGGTCTTCTTGCCAGGTCCGAACGTGTTGATCAGGAGGTCGCCGATTCGTCGGCAAGTGCCGAGCGCCTGGGGGTCTTTGGTGTAACGATAGTAAGTTAGGAGGCCAAGGAGGTCGTACTTGTGGGACCAAACATCCCAATCGGCCCCTTGGTAGAGCCCGAATCTTTTGCCGGACTCGTAGGTGCCGAGGTAGCCGTCGGGCTCTTGGGTCGCCATAAGGCCCTTGGCAACCCGGTCGATCTTGGCTTTCAGGGCCGTGTCACCAGTGTAGGCCCATGCCCTCGTGGCGGCGTCGAGAAACTTGCCCACGTGCTCGCCGATCCAGGGGTGCGACCCCGGGCGATGGCGGAAGCCGTCCAGCAATTCGTCCTCTTTGACAGCGAGCAAACGCCCCTTGGCGTTGTTCGTCACTCGCTTGCCAAGGTAGCCGCCGAGCGTGACCTGACCCGGCTCGGCAAGGGTCAGAACATCGGACATCGGCGCGATAGCGACGAGCAAACAGGCAAGCGACATGAACGGCATAGGGCGAGTTTTCGGCACTTGAGCCGACTTCCCTTCTTTGGCCGAGACGCTAAACTAGCCTGTGCGAACCACCGTCATTGGATTCCTGCGCGATCCGGCCTTTCGGCGGCATTTGCAGATTGTGGTGCGCTACAAGTGGCTTTATGCGGCCGCGATCGGCAGCCAAGTCGCTCTGACGGCGGTGGCTCTGCTGACGGCGGAGACGAGCCGCAGGCTCTTTGACGTTGCCCCCAACATCAGCCAGTCGTTTTTGGTCCAAATTCTGACCGCCTACGTGGCCTTTACGGTCGTGCGGATGGCGGTTTCTTACCTTGGCGCTTGGGCGGGATCGTTGCTGAACGAGACCATCGTTTACGAGATGCGGCGCGATGTGCTCAACCACCTGCAGAACTTGCCGCTGGAATACTTCGAGCTTCGCCACAGTTCGGACTCGAACAACATCCTCTATCACGAGTTGGAGCAGGCGAAAGACCTGATCGTCAATGATGTCCAGAGCCTGATCGCCCTTCCCCTCTCCCTCATTTTCATTGGGGGTTACTTGCTCACGGTTCATCCTTGGCTGGCTGCATTGGCGGTTGCGATTGGGCCCCTGCAGTCGCTGAGTAGCCAGATCCTGAAGTCGCAATTCAAGGCAGCCATGCGCGAGCAACGAAAGGTGACGCGCGACGTCTTCCACACGATCGGCGAGACCCTGCAGGGAATTCGCGAGGTGAAAGCCAACCAGTTGGAGGGCCACATCGACGAGCGGATGATGGAGATTCAGCAGCGGGGAGTCGCGAACAACGTGACCCTGACCAAGGTCCGGTCCCTTCGAAACCTGGGCCTGGAATCGCCGCGCGAGATCGGCTATATCGCGGGCATCGCCGTCGGCGCGTGGCTCATGCAACGAGGCGAGATCGGAGCGGGCGGGCTGATCGCCTTTATCACCTTGCTTGATCGAGTCGCGGCACCGTTCTCGACGTTGGTCCGGGTCGTCTCGAACGTCCAGCAGGCTCTGGAGGGCACGCGCAAGCTTTACGAGACCCTGGACATGACGCGCGAGGATCGAGACACGGGCATTGAGCTCGACCACTCGGCCCCGAGCATCGCGTTTGAGACTGTGTCGTTCGAGTATCTGCCCGAAACGCCGATTCTCTCGGATGTGTCGTTTGCGATTCCGGGAGGATCAACGCTTGCCTTGGTCGGGCCGAGTGGCTCGGGCAAGTCCACATTGGTTAAGCTACTGTTTCGGTTCTATGAGCCGGATGCGGGCATGATCCGTGTGGAAGGACGGCCCATTCATGACTACTCGGTCCAGACCATTCGACAGCGGTTGGCGCTTCTATCGCAGGAAGTTTTCTTGTTTGATGCCACTGTGGAGGAGAACATCGGGGTCGGGCGAATGGGAGCCACGGGCGGCGAGATCGCGGAGGCGGCCCAGTTGGCCCAAGCGGATGATTTCATCCGGTCGCTTCCGAATGGCTACGCGAGTGAGATTGGCGAGCGCGGTATTAAGCTATCGCACGGCCAGAAGCAACGCCTCGCGATCGCCCGCGCGATCCTAAGCGATGCGAGCGTCTTGATTCTGGATGAGCCGACTTCGGCTCTGGATGTAGAGACCGAGGAGAACTTCCAGCACGCCCTGCGGTCGTACCCGGGTAAGCGGACGAAGATCGTGATTGCCCATCGCCTCAGCACGATTCGGGATGCCGACTTTGTCCTTTTCCTGGAGGAGGGACGGGTGATTGAGTTCGGTCCGCCCTCGGTGCTCCTTGCGCAGCGGGGGCGATTTGCCGACTACTGGCAGCGCCAGAGTTTGAACGAAGTCGATTTGCGCTAGGGCTCATCGAGGCCAAGACGGGCACCAGAAGACTTCGTCGCCAATTCCCGTGTAACGACAAAGGCAACTGGCATTATGCTGCCGGGACATGTCGTCAAGGTCAGGCTCGACCGAGCCCGTGATCGTGAGGCGATTCCAGGCCGAGCGTCCGATATCTCCGCAGGCGAGGCGTTCGAGTTGCATCAGGCCGAGGCCCACGGCCATGTGGTTGAGCGAGCGCAACGAGCCCGCCCGCTGATCACTCCAGGCGACCCCGTCGGTGGCTTCGCCAGGGCCACCGTAATCGTTCAGGCACCCGCTTCCGGGCACGATGAGGCGCACATCGATGCCGAGGACGCGTCGTCCTCGCTCGCGGAAGATTCCGGTGCCGATATCGAGAAGTGGCTTCTGGAAGGCGACGGCGAGAAGGCCCGTGACGAAGCGAGCGCGGGCGGTGTCGGCGACGCATACCAAGACATCGCAGCCCTTGAGGGCATTGGCGACGGCTTCGGAGGCGACGTCTCCAACCGCGGACACGGCTTGGCACCACGGGGCTTGCATGGCCAGGGCGGCTTGGGCGGCGACGGCTTTGGGCCGACCAATGTCGTATTCCTCGAAAAGGTCCGATTCGCCCAGGTTCGACCTCTCGACAAGATCGGGGTCGCAAAGGACCAGTCGACGGGCACCGTTACGGGCCATGGTCAGGGCGAGGGTCGTGCCCAACCGGCCGCAGCCGACGATACCGACGCTGGCATTCGCATAGGCTTCCCAGGCACGAAGGCCCAGCGCACCCTGGGAGCGGCTCCATCTTTCGCGATCAGTCGCGATGCTGGTTCCGCCCTGAAGGTCTAGCCGAACAAACTCGGGCCCGGGCAGGCAAATGCGGGAGAGGTCGAAGACTTCGCCATCCGGTCCGACCACATGGGCGCGGATGTCGCCTTGAGATTCACCGATCCCGACCTCAAGCACCATGTTCCAGGCGTCGTAGCTCGGCGGCATCGGCGGAACGAGCCTGCCTTCACCGCCCTCGCTGAGACGCATGAACAGCCGCGACCTCGGCATGAAGAGATCGTCTTGGGCCGCTCGCTGGCGATAGGGACTCAACGGCTCCGCAGCGAGCAACTGGGTGCAATCTTCGAGGTGAGACTGGCCCAATGGGCACACTCTCCAAGCGGTGTCCTCGGCTTTGGCGATCACACGATCAAACCAGATCCGGGGCAAGACAAGCTCGGGAGCGCGCATGGGCCAGGTATTCAGCCGTGATTAGTCGAGCAGAAACATGCGCTCGCGATTCTGGGCATCGCGCTCTTGCTTCTGGCGGTCGCGCGCTCGCTTGGTGGCGAGGCCCTCGGTGGCGAGGCGATTGAGTTCGTCGTGGACTGGCGAGACGGCCAGTTCTTTGGGTTGGCGAGCGGTTTCTTCGAGTGTCATGGAAGCTCCAAAGGTCGATTGGAGGCCAGCCTTGCGTGCGCACCGCAAAGTTGCCTCAGTAGACGAGAAAGAACTAGTTCACCCCCAGAATCGAAGAAAGAATCGTCGCATGTCTGGTGGGTTGTTTCAATATACGTCCATTTCTTTCGCGCTGAACCAGAATTTTTCAACCGCTTTTCCGGGGGAAAAGCTGGTCCCCTCATTCGAACTCCCAGTATTATCAGGCAATGGACTCGCTAGAACTTCTGGCCGAACTTATTGCTATTCCCGGACCTCCCGGCGAGGAGCAATGGGTGGCCGAGGCGGTCGCCCGACACCTGGATCGCATGCGTTTGCCTTACGATGTGGACGCCAAGGGCAACGTGCTCGTGGGCAACAATGTCGATCCCGCCGTGGTGGTAACGGCTCACTTGGACGAAATCGCGCTGATGGTGCGGGCGGTCTACTCCGACGGTACGTTGGCGGTCGCTCCCCTTGGTGGCCTCCTTGCGGGCAAGATTGGCGAGGGTCCGGTGCTGATTCTCGCCGATGAGGCCCCGCTGGAGGGGGCGCTCAGCTTTGGCTCGGTGCATTCGACGATTCGCCCCGAAACCACTTGGGATGGGGCTCGCATCATCACAGGGCGGCCCGCCCACCAGCTTCTGGATATGGGCGTTCGCCCGGGCACCAGGGTGACAATCCATCCTTCGCGGCGAACCCTACAGCCGATCGGCGACCTGGTCGCCGGGCACTTTCTCGATGATCGCGCCGACTTGGTTGCCTGGCTATTGGCCCTTGAGGAGCTAAAGCAGGAACCGATGTCCTTCCTTTTTGCCGCCACGACCTCGGAGGAGGTCGGCGGCGAGGGTGCGCTTTATCTGATGAATCGGGTTCAGCCGGACGTTTGCATTGCCCTGGAACTTGGGCCAAACGCGCCGGATTCTCCAGTGGAGATCAGCGTCAACCCAACGGTTTGGGTGAAGGACAGCTATGCCTCGATGAGTGCCGAGGATGGCCGCCTACTGACGCGCGTTGGCCATGACCTCGACTTGGCGTTGCAGTTCCAGATGCTTTCCAGTGGGGGCAGTGACGCCTCGTGCGCGGCGAGCCA
>JBMOJD010000137.1:0-5533 GCA_049317025.1 Fimbriimonas sp.
TGACTTCTCGCTTGCCGACCACGAAACCGAGCGCGGTGCGGGACCCGATGGGCACAAAAACGGCGCTTCCGATGGCAAGGTCGGCGTCGTCCCGGTAGGTGTAAACCGACTCCGACCCCGCCGCCCGGGGGTCAAGGGCGATATCGACCACGGAGCAGCGCACCGGACTAGGGTACTCCAACCATCCGGGCGGGCGAGTGTGCGCACCATCACTTGATTTTCCACTTGATTTTGGTGCGCTCCATGGGGGTGAAAGTTAATTAAGTCTGCGATTCGATGGTTTTGGCACCATCCAAGGCTATCGGACGGATTGAGGCAAAAGGGCAACCAAGTTGGCGCTCGAATGCCTCGGGGCGTTTCTGCGAACGAAGACGCGATCCGGCGGTTGTCTGCCTCGGACGCAGATTTGGGAGGATATTAGGTTGGTGATGCACTGCGAGACCGGGGAAGCCGATGGACACTGGATACGTCAACGTGCCGGCACGACCGGCGAGGTGCTGATCGACGGCACCGACGTTCGCAGTTTTGCTTTGGGCATTGCTTGAAAGCAGGCTAAACTCTGCACAAGATGGCTACTGGCTTACTCAAGGCGTACCTCGAAGAGGTTCGATTAACCCGCCAATTTGGGGTCGCTGAGACCAGCTTCTATCCAGCCCTCAAAACGCTGTTTGAAACTATCGGCGGCGAGTTGAAGCCCAAAGTCATACTCATCCTTCACCCGCGAAGCCAAGGGGCGGGCATCCCGGATGGAGGTCTGTTTCTCGCGTCCAGGGCTCGGCGCGAGGTCCAGATGGATATCTTCAAGGAAGACAACGTCCTTCCTGATCGCGGGGCAGTTGAGGTTAAGCCGCCCACTGAGAACGTGGAAGACATCGCCAAAAGCCCTCAGGGTCAAAAGTATGTGGCGAAGTACGGACACCTTCTCGTCACGAACCTTCGGCATTTCGCGCTTTACCGCAGAACGCCAAACGGTCCCGAGAAAATCGACGAGGTCATCCTCGCGAGCAGCGACGCCAAGTTCAAGGAGTTGCTTAACAGTGCCGGAAACCCGGACATCAAGCTTGAGACGGCCTTGCGTGAGTTTCTCCTCAGGGCCTGCCTCGCCGGAGTGCCACTCGACAAGCCCGAAACAGTCGCGAGCTTCATCGCCAGTTATGCGCGCGAAGCTCTTCGTCGGGCCGAAAACGCACCCGACACGGCCGCACTGGACGCCGTCCGCAAGGCCCTCCAAGACGCGCTCGGCATCACCTTTGATGCCGAGCAAGGTCGCCACTTCTTCCTGAGCACACTCGTCCAGACCCTCTTCTATGGCGTGTTCAGCGGGTGGGTGCTCTGGCACGAGCAAAACCCCAGGACGACGGAGAAGTTCCGACGCGGGGACACGGTGGATTACCTTCGCGTGCCCATGGTCGATCTTCTCTTCCAGAATCTCGCAGGGCCCAAAACTCTAGAACCTCTCGGTCTCAAGGAACTGCTCGACCAGGCGGTTGAGGTTCTGAATCGAGTGGACCGGGACCTATTCTTCGAAGCGTTCGACGAGCGAGACGCGGTCCAGTACTTTTACGAGCCTTTTCTTGCCGCCTTTGACCCTGTCCTCCGAAAGGAACTTGGGGTTTGGTACACCCCCAAAGAGATTGTTCGCTACCAGGTGCGGCGAGTTGATCAGCTTCTCCGCAACGAGCTCGGCCTCAAGGATGGGCTGGCCGACGACAACGTGGTGGTGCTGGACCCCTGTTGCGGCACGGGCACCTACTTGGTCGAGGTGATGGCCCTGATCGAACAGCGTCTTACCGACCGATTTGGCCCAACGCTGGCGCCCGAGAAAGTGAAGCAGGCGGCGCTCCGACGCATTTTCGGTTTCGAACTCATCCCGGCCCCGTATGTCGTGGCCCACCTTCAACTCGGACTCTTGCTCAACCGCAAGCACGCTCCGCTCGCCAACGATGAGCGGTTTCAGGTCTATCTCACCAACGCCCTCACGGGCTGGGACCCGAAGGAGGACGCCAAGAAGCAACTGGACCTCTATGGACTGCAAGAAGAACGGGAGGCGGCCCTCAAGGTGAAGCGCCAAGCCCCGATTCTCGTGATCCTGGGCAACCCGCCCTACAACGGCTTTGCAGGTATCACCGAGTCTTCCGAAGAGAGGGCGCTCTCCGACTCCTACCGCAAGGTGAAAGAGGCACCGGAACCGCAGGGCCAGGGCCTGAACGATCTGTATGTCCGGTTCTACCGCATGGCCGAGCGTCGGATTGTGGAAGGGAAACTTGGCCAAGGCGTCATCAGCTTTATCAGTAACTACTCGTGGCTAGATAGCCTCAGTTGCCCGGGCATGCGCGAGAGGTTTTTGGACGCTTTTGACGGCATCTGGGTTGATAATCTCCATGGCGACCGAATCATCAGCGAAAACGCTCCGGATGGAAAATCTAGTCAAACCGTGTTTGCCGTATCGGGCCAATCAGTCGGAATCAAGCCCGGAACCGCTATCGCTACGTGCGTAAGAAGAACTGGGGCCAAGGTAAACAATCAAGCGACCGTTCGCTATCGCGGCCACCAGGCCGCCGACGCTGCCGAAAGGCGAAGAGCACTCCTTGAAACGACCGACGACGAGTCCTGCTCAGAGGGCTACGAGATACTTAGTCCGTCTCGTCATCTCGGCTTTCCCTTCAAACCTCGAGCCGTCTCTGCCGCATACCTTAACTGGCCGAACCTACCCGAACTGCTTCCCGCCAGTTTCCCGGGCGTCAAGACCGCACGGGATGGGTTTCTGGTGGCGGAAGACCTAGATGTCCTTGAGACGCGCCGCGACCATTACCTGGGATCTGGTTTCTCTGATCGCGAGCTCTTCATGCGCTATCCAGTAATCGGGGAACACGCGAGGGGCTACGACCCTGTCGAAACTCGCGAGGAGATCAGGAAATCAGGCTCCAATCCATTTAGCGTGCTGAGATATGAGTACCGACCGTTCGATCGCCGTCACCTCCTGTGGGAGGGAAAGACCAAGCTCCTCGACGAGAAGCGAGAAGACTATGTGCTCCGCGTCCAGAGCCCTGTGCCGCAACTCGTATGCGCCCAGAGAACGAGGCGGGGCTTTGACCCGCCTCTAGTGATCAAAGACGTTGGCTCGTATCACCTGGTGGAGTCCGTAAGTCATCTCTTTCCTGCCTGGATCGAGCGAAGGGAAGAGGGGCACCAGGGGTCTCTCTTCGGCAATGGTAAACAACTCGGTACACAAACGAACGTTGATGAGCGGGTGCAAAATGTTTGTGACACCCTCGGTTTTACTGATCAACTCGTGCCGTTCTATCACGCCGTCGCCACGATGCACAGTTCGGCCTATAGGGATTCGAACTCAGGTGCCTTGAGACAAGACTGGCCCCGCGTCCCTTGGCCGAAGAACGTTGACGAGATTCCCGCGGACCGCGAGGCGTTGCGGCAAGCTTTGGAGCACAGTGCTGCGCTGGGTCGAAGGGTGGCTGCACTGCTCGACAGCGAGACGCCGGTCGAAGGGGTCACCACCGGGAGGCTCGACCCCACTCTGCGTGGCCTGGCTGAATACCGACGATTGGATGGCCAGACGGGCGGCCCGGTGGACAAGCGACTCCAAGCTCGCTGGGGATACCGGGGCCAGGGCGGTGTGGTTATGCCCGCCACCGGCCGCATTACCGAAGATGGCGACAGGCTGACGATTCATGCGAATGATTCTATGGGGTGGCATAACGTCCCTCGGGCTGTGTGGGAATACAAACTTGGCGGCTACCAAGTCTTGAAGAAGTGGCTGAGCTACCGCGAGCTTGAGGTTCTGGGGCGAGACCTGACTGTGGACGAAATCCTCCACTTGACCCAAACCGCCCGCCGCATCGCGGCCCTCCTCGCGATGGGTCCAGAATTGGATGCCACGCATGCCGCCGTCTGCGTTGCTCTCGGCTGACGCGGGATGCAAGTGGTGTAGATGTACAACCCCATCCGGGGTTGGGCCCCGGTCGGATGGGGTTGACCAGGGGTGGTTACCCCTGGCTTTTGGGTGTTGAACGGCTCCGCCGTTGGGGCAGGAGACTTTTCCGCGGTGGCCGATGATTCGCCAGCGTGAAATCCGGGTAGTGATTGAAGGCCCTTAGAAGGGCAATTGCGGGGATCTACAACCCCATCCGGGGTTGGGTGGGTGTTGGATGGCCTTGACCAGGGGTGATTACCCCTGGCTTTTGGGTGTTAAGCGGCTCCGCCGTTGGCCATGGCGGAATGGAAAGACCACATTCATGCCTGCCGTATTTTCACAAGCCGGAAAGTTTGACCGAACCCAATGAACCTAGGTGGAAGCCATCGGGGAACCACGGAGTGGTTCAACACCCAAAAGCCCTGGGTAATCACCCAGGGAAATTGATTACCATTATTGCCTCGCAACGCCGGAGGCGTTGAAGATCACATCGCTAACGAACTACGATTACTAAGTGGCGCACTCCTTCTCGGCTGTCTACATCCACCTCGTCTTCTCTACCAAGGACCGGCGTCCATTCCTAACGGATCAGAATCTCCGCCAGGACCTTCATCGGTACCTTGCCGGGATTGCTAGCAATCAGAATCTCCCCGCTACGATAGTCGGTGGTGTGGAAGATCACGTGCATTTGCTTCTGAAGCAAGGCCGGGAAGCGCCCTGCCAATCCAATTTCGTGCGTGACCTTAAGCGGTCTTCGACGAAATGGATCAAGGATGTGGCACCCTACCTTTCAGATTTCAACTGGCAATCAGGTTATGCCGTCTTGTCAGTTTCGCATCGCGAAGTAGAGACCGTTGGCCGGTACATCGCGAATCAGGTGGAGCATCATCGAGCCCATAACTTTCAGGATGAGTACCGTAGGCTTCTGATCGAGCACGGAATCGACCTGGATGAAAAGTACATGTGGGAGTAAATATGCAACCCCATCCGGGATTGTGTGAATGTCGGTTGGCGTTGCCCAGGGGTGGTTACCCCTGGCTTTTGGGTGTTTAACGGCTCCGCCGTTGGGCTGGTGACTTTTCCACGGCTATTGTTGCTTCACCACCGGTGAAAACTGAGTTGGATTTCAGGTCTTAGGAGGGCAATTGCCCGGTGTCTACAACCCCATCCAGGGTTGTGTGCGTTCATGATGGCGATGTCCAGGGGTGGTTACCCCTGGCTCTTGGGTGTTGAACGGCTCCACCGTTGGGGTAGGTGGCTTTCCCGCTGCACCCATGATTCACCAGCGCGAAATCCGGGTAGGGTTGCATGCCTTTGGAGGGCAAATTGCCGGGATCTACAACCCCATCCGGGGTTGTGTGCGTGTCGGTTGGCGTTGCCCAGGGGTGGTTACCCCTGGCTTTGGGTGTTGAACGGCTCCGCCGTTGGGGCAGGAGACTTTTCCGCGGTGGCCGATGATTCGCCAGCGTGAAATCCGGGTAGTGATTGCAAGCCTTTGGAGTGCAATTGCGGGGATCTACAACCCCATCCGGGGTTGGGTACGTGCCGGATGGCGTTGTCCAGGGGTGGTTACCCCTGGCTTTTGGGTGTTGAACGGCTCCG
>JBMOJD010000138.1:0-5516 GCA_049317025.1 Fimbriimonas sp.
TCACCCACAGCTACAAGTGGGACCAACACAGCGACCTCCGCAAAGACCACGCCAGCAACGCCGCCGAAGTCGACAAACCCATCGCCGGCCTCCTCAAGGACCTCAAGGCGCGCGGAATGCTAAAAGACACCCTGGTCATCATCAGCGGCGAATTCGGCCGCACCCCCGTCGCCCAAGGCGACGATGGCCGCGACCACAACCCCCACGGCTTCACCACCATCCTCGCCGGCGGCGGCACCAAACCCGGCATCCGCTACGGCGCCACCGACGACTACGGCTTCTTCTCGGTCAAGGACAAAGTCCACATCCACGACCTCCACGCCACCATGCTCCACCTCCTCGGCATCGACCACACCAAACTAACCTTCTTCCACGGCGGCCGCAACTACCGCCTCACCGATGTCCATGGCGAAGTCGTAAAGGGCATCATCGCGTAAATAGCTGCGCATTAGGGCCAAAGGCCCGATCCATCTCAGCCTGGGGCACCGCCCCAGGGGATCCGGCCCCATAATCCCGAAGGGCTGAAGGCCCGACCCCATCGTCATGCCGCAATCGCTCTCCTACGTCCTTATCCACGTCATTTTCGCGACCAAGGACCGCGCTCCCGTCTTAACCGCGGCCGTGCGCCCCGCCCTCCACGCCTATCTCGCTACCGTGGCTCGAACTAAGCATTGCGAATGCTATCGGGTAGGCGGTGTGGAGGACCATGTGCATCTCGCCATTCGACTCTCACGCACAACGACGATAGCCAACCATGTGGAGGAAATCAAAACGTCGGCCACCAAGTGGCTTAAATCGCAACACCCCCAGCTTGCCTCGTTCGCATGGCAACGCGGCTACGGTGCATTCTCAGTGGCCCCATCGGGACTCGATGCCCTAACCCGATACATAGATCAACAAGAAGAGCACCACCGTACCACGACGTTCCAAGACGAGTACCGCGCACTTCTCAAGGACTACCACGTTGAGTTTGATGAACGTTACGTTTGGGACTGACCAATAGGACGGGCCTTCGGCCCTCCGAATCCCTCGTACGAACTACCTGGGGCGTTGCCCCAGGCTGGAATAGAGTGCGCCTTTGGCGCGTCTCTGCGATCTATGACCGCCGATCACATGCGATTCTGCCACCTGTGATTCTGAGAGCCAGAGCCGAATGCCAAATCCAAGAGCCGGCTCATGTGCCGCACCCGCGAAGGGTCATAACGAGAACCTGCGACCGATTACGATTCCACCTCTCACAACGGCCGGGAATGACTACTAGTGTCCGTCCCGGGCCAAGGGCCCGTCCCATATCAGCCTGGGGCAACGGCCCAGGCGGTCGCAATTTGAAACCCAAGGGCTGAAGGCCCGCCCCAACGAACAGCCGGAAACTGATGGCCATACACGAGAGCCCGTGACAGTTTACGATGTAACCTCTCGCAACGGCCAGGAATACCTAACAGCTGTGCGTCACAGGGCCAAAGGCCCGATCCATCCCAGCCTGGGGCACCGCCCCAGGCGGCCGCAATTTGAAACCCAAGGGCTGAAGGCCCGCCCCATCGAACATGCGGAAACTGATGGCCATACACGAGAGCCCGGGACCGTTTACGATCTAACCTCTCGCAACGGTCAGGAATACCTAACATATGACTGTCACAGGGCCAAGGGCCCGACCAATACCAGACTGGGGCAACGCCCCAGGCGGCCTAAGAGCCATAGCCAAGAGCCGACCCATGTGCCGCACCCGCGAAGGGTAATAACGAGAGCCCGCGACCGATTACGATCTCACCTCTCGCAACGGTCAGGAATACCTAACATATGACCGTCACAGGGCCAAGGGCCCGACCCATACCAGCCTGGGGCAGGGCCCCAGGCGGTCGCAATTTGAAACCCAAGGGCTGAAGGCCCGCTCCATCGGAACGAACAGGCGGAAATCCAGAACGCCCCAATTCCTCGAGACCTACCCACGGGTAATCGTTCCGCCCCCGACATCGGGATGTTTCATCTAAACCCAATCGACCGAATCCGAACCAACGCCCCCGGCTCGCCGCCGGGGACCGGATCCCATCGCAACGCCACAATCGCCCCTCGATACTCGGGCGACGACGACAGATCGACCGTGTACTTTCGAAACTTCCCATCCCCAACCACGGCGAGCGGAAGGCTCCGCTCCCCACTGAACCCTGGCGCATCCGCCCGGGCCCAAAAGATCCGCCCATCCTTCTGAGTCGTGTCAAAGGCCGCCTCAATCACCAACCGAGGGGCCGCCTCCGCCCGCCAAAAGCCCGTCGGGCTGAGCAACTGCGGATTCTGCTCGTTGAGCGACACCCGAAGCTCATCCCGAATCGGCCAGCCCGCGTCCTTGGCGTTCCAGTACCACCAGTGCTGCCGATCCCTGGCAAACCGAAAACGGGGAAGCCTAGACGACCTCGGCTGCGCATAAACTGTCCGCCGAATCTCGTCCAGGCTGCCCACGATCAAGGTGTAGCGATACTCATAGGTGATGTTGTGATCCAGAATCTCCTGATGCAACGGAGCGATGTAGCCGGTTGGGAAGTCCTTGGCACCCCCGCTCCCCGGATCACCGGCAAAGCCACCTAGGAAAGTCGTTACCCCCGGCTGCCAAATCCCCAGGCCCTCGTTCCTGTCATTCACCAGCGCCGCCCAGTTCTCCGTCGCCTGCCACCGTGTCCACGGAAACTTCGCCGGAATCGGGCTCACCAAATCGTTCTCAAAAGGCCGATCTCCCGTGTAGGACACCAGCCGATGCCAAGGCCCGTTAGTATAGACTGCCGGCAACTCCTGGTCTCGACCCGTGTACTGGGTCATGTCTGATCGTCGATTGACCATCCGACTGCGCACCTGCGCCGTATTCCCGACCAGGGTGATCCAGCACTCAAAAGTGCACTCCCCCGGCTCATCATTCAACGGCCACTGCATCGGAATGCACCGCACATAGATGCTCTTCCCGTTGTTCTTGTACTCCAGCAACTTCGACCGATGCCCATAGAAGTCGCCCGACTGAATCGGGTTCCAACCCAGACCCGCCCAGCTCTCCTGAGGCGGCTTGCCATTCGGCGCAAATGGGATCGGCCCCGAGTAGTGCGACATCTGAATCTGCCGCCCCCAGTCGTAGCTGTTGATCATGTTCGCCGCCACGCCCGACGGGGCCAGGAAAGTGATGGCCCCGCCCAGGTCAAGATTGACCCCAATCCGAACGCGCCCATTGTCAAGGTATCCAACGCGCTCCTCGACCGTCGGTTTTGCACCTTGGACCTCGCCAAAGGTTTCGCTCGGCGACATCAAGAGCGTAGCAACCATGATCCCGGCAACCATCATGGAACCGAGACTACCTGGCCAAAGACCAACCGCCAGTTGACACCGACCGCCCGCAGAGACCAAAGTTTCAGAGGCTGAAAATTGACTTGATAAATTTTGCCTCCTATGGAGCGCACCAAAATCAAGTGAAAAATTAAGTAAGAATTGGGCTCCAAATCCTTGCCCGCACGACGGATGCAAATCCATCGCCCACGACCCGAAGACGCTTCCCAACTAGCAACCAGCCGAAACTCGGGGCATACTCCACCCATGCTCGCCATTCTCGCGTCCTTGCCATTCATGGCCGTCACCCCGGTCTGGGCGCCGCCCGGGGTGGCCGACGATGCCGATTCCCACGTCGCCTTTCGCGGATCCTTCCAAACCACAAAGCCGGACTGCTCGCTGAGACTCGTCGGGGCGTCGGAGTACCTTGTTTGGCTCGACGGCAAGCTCATTCATGACGGGCCAGCCCGTTACGCCAAGGAGTTTCCCGAGTACCAAACCGTCTCCTTCCGGCCCTCCGCCGGACGCCACACCCTCGCCGTCCACGTCCGCAATGCCGGAGTCACCACGCGAATGCTCAGCGCCATCAAGCCCTATCTCTGGTGCGAAGTCCTCGACGGCACGGAACCCACCCCGATCGCCTGGAAGTGCGCCCGAATCCCCGGCTACAGCCCGAGAGTGAGGCGAATCAGCGACATCCTTGGCTGGATCGACTGGTGCGACACTGGCCCAATCTGGCTCAACTGGCAGAATCCGGATTTCCATGACGGTAACTGGTTGACCCCGGTCACCGCCAGCCCCGAAATCGGACCGATAACCCCGGCGAAGACCGTCCCCGTCCGCATGGACATCCGCAACCTCAAGCCCATCGCCCGAGGCAAGCTCATCCAGACCTACGGGTATGAGCAGGACGACCCCGCCGTCCGGTTCTTCCTCGATGACCTCGACCCGAAGGGCGTCCCCGCCCAAGGCTTCTGGCGTCGCTACGACCTCGGCCGGGTCCGCCTGGGCCGACCGAAGTTCACCCTCGACCTCCCCAAAGGTGCCATCGTCGAGTTCGCCCTGAGCGAAGAGCTGCGCCATGGCCGGGTCCAGCCCTGGCTCACGCTCTCCGGATCGGCATCGTGCCATATGGACCACTTCGTCGCACGAGGCGGCCCCCAAGAGCTGATGCCCTTCACTCCGAAGGGAGGACGTTTCCTCGAAGTCCACATTCGCGCCCCCGGTCCGGTGAAGTTCATGAAGGAGGAGTTCCTCGAGCGTTCGTACTATCCCGAGCCCATTGGCTCCTTCGAGTGCAACGATGTCCTCCTCAACAAGATCTGGCGAACCGGCGTCGAGACCGTCCGCGCCTGCGCGGAAGATGCCCTCGTCGATTGCCCGACTCGCGAACGCGGCCAATGGACGGGCGATGTCGCATCCGTAGCCACCGACATCGCGGCCGTCGCTTACGGCGACCTCAGTCTCTCGCGCCGCGCCCTGGTCCAAGCCGCCCAAGCCGCGCGCGCCGATGGCCTCGTCGCGGGTGTTGGCCCCGGAGACCCGGGCTACCTCTCGACCTACGCCGCCCAGTGGGTGACCGCTTGCGTCCACTACTGGGAACTCACAGGGGACAAGACTCTCCTCCAAGAGCTCTACCCCGCCGCACTCCGGAACCTCGCCGCTTTTCAAGCCAAGATGACTCCCGAGGGCCTGCGCGACGACCTCGGTTGGGCCTTCGTCGATTGGGGCTACGTGCGCAACGAAGGCCCGAGTGATATGGCCCTTAACCTCCACTACCTGATGGCGCTCCGCTCACTCGCCAGATGGCAAACAGCCCTCGGGCACGAGGACACCGCCTCCCCGATTGCCACCCAGGTGGAGCAGATCGTCACGAAGTGGGCCTCGCGCCTCTCGTGGAAGAACCTCGGCTATCACCGCGCCTCCCTCGCCCTGCTCGCCGGGATCGTCCCCACAGCCCAGCGGGCTCAATTGGTCGCCAGCATCAAGGCACACCTGCTCACCTGCTTCCCGAATGACCCGAACGGCCCCCGCCTCTCCGATCCCGGCGTCTCAAACGAGCGCATCATGACGCCCTACTTCGGCCACTTCGCGTTCGCTGCCCTGCTCAATGCCGGCGAGGTCGACTTTGTTCTCGGCCAGTACCGCAAGTGCTGGGGCTGGGCCCTGAAGGATGGCCAGACGACCTGGCTGGAGGTCTTCGACAAACGCTGGTC
>JBMOJD010000139.1:0-5485 GCA_049317025.1 Fimbriimonas sp.
TTGACCCGGTAGAGGTCGGCGTGGAGGACGGGCGGGTTGGTCTCGTAGAGGTTGAGCAGGGTGAAGGTGGGGGAGCGGACGGCTCCTGTCCAGCCGAGCTCGTTGAGGAACCCGCGCACGAGCGTGGTTTTGCCTGCGCCCAGCTCGCCTTCGAGGAGGAAGAGGTCGCCCGGTTGGGCGTTTCGGGCGAGGGCCGCCCCCACCGCCTGGGTCTCTTCGGGCGTGGCGCAGTTGTAGTCGGGCACTTGGGATTTTGGCACTTGTCTTTTGTGTCCTGCGTCACTTGATTTTTCACTTGATTTTGGTGCGCTCCGGGGGGTGGAAAGTTAATTAAGTTGGCATGTTCGGGTTTTGCGTGTCTCAGTAGATGGATCTTTTGTGGCGGGAATGGCAACCAGTTTGCCCTTCATCGAGAGGAAGATGTGCAACCCCGTCCGGGGTTGGATGTTGATGCGGGCGTCGTTCCCAGGGGTGGTTACCCCTGGCTTTTGGGTGTTGAACGGCTCCGCCGTTGGGCTGCGGAGCAACTGGCGTTGCCTTTGCGTGTGTGGACCTGCCTCGGCCCGCGCTTACCGTGCTTAAACTCGTGCATCATGAGGTACTCAGAGAGTCACAACGACGTATTCCAGACCACGACGCTTGCACCACAACTCCGCCGCTTGACGTTTGCGCTTTACTTCGTCGGTATCGATCTTGCTCTTATCCTTTGCTTCGATGAGTTTGCGGGAAGCATCTTCATACTCAACCAAGAAATCGGGATGGTATCTGCGCTGGTGCTTCTGACCATCGATCCAAGGGATGGATATGCCGTGGCGCTTAGTCCACTTCTTTACGTGCGGGTCCATCTCCAAGCGAAGCATCATTCTTCGCTCAAGGTCACTGTCGTAATTCTCGAAGTTGTACGGACTCTTCGAGACGTTCCACTCAATACCGTGCTTGCTAAGAGCCATATTCGATTACTCCTGCAATAAGGCCAGGTACGGATCGGAAGTTGCGTTCAACCTGATCCAACATCTTCCAGGCATAGAGAAGTTCGGGGCGATCAGCCAGGCCAATTGAGTTCTTCAAGAACCTAGTCCTAACGTGCTGAAGGACCACGCTGTAGACCTTACCGTTGAAAGCAGTCGCATATCCGGCATCAATGGTTAGCTTCTCCGCCATCTCAAGAAGGCGATCCTTGATTCCCTCCCTCAGCGTGTCAGATGGAATCTGTACGCTAGGGCCATCGCCAACCTCTGGAGCACTGCTGTACTCCGTAAAGCGATCTCCGGCCAATTCCTGCCCTTTGACTGAATCGATCTTCACCTTTGTGATCTCGGTTGCGGTGTCGTCATAAGCGAAGGCTTTGATCACTTCTTCAAAATCTTGGACAGGGTCGGGCACCTCGTATGTCCCGGTTAGCTCGAATGGCCGATCATCGATGAAGCTTGGGTCTTCGTCTGGCACCTCAATCGTGTTCTGTGGCTTGATAAGTTCCTGCTTTGGGGGTGGCTCAGGCAAGTCAACGTTTTCGTCAAAGATATCGTCAATCAAGACGTTCTCTCGGGGCTTCACTCCAAACAGGTCCCAGAGCCATTTGTGCTCTAGCTTGGGATGGTCCACAACGGCGCAAATCTGTGGTTCCTCGGCGGTCACCCCCTTGACCCTAACGCGTCGAAGACCGCGACCGATCACCTGTTGACCGTAGACACGGGAGGAGAACTTGCGAAGCAGTAGGATCACTCCAACCTCTGGAACGTCCCATCCCTCTCTGAGCATGAGCACACTCACAACGGCACGATAGGGGTTCTTCGTGGATTTCTCTTTGCCTAGTTCCTGTGCCTTCTTTCTATCGTCTTCATCACTATCCTCTGTGACCATCAAGGTGCGAACACCAAAGAACCGGTTAAGTGTCTCCGTTGCCTTCAGTGCATCCGCTTTACACACGGCAACGACAAATAGGATCGGCTGGTACCTACCCTTGGCCCTTGCCTCCTGCTCTTGAATGCGCTTGATGGCAATCGCCATCTGTTGTCGCATCGGTTCATCGTCGGTAACCCATTGAGTTGCGCTGAGACCGAGACGATCTACCTCTTCCCAGTTGATCTCCTCAAACTTCTTCTTCTCGCCCGTTCTTGCGTCGGTGTAGGTAAGTTCAATTTGGCTGATGCTCGGCTGATAGACGACAGGTGTCTTGATCACCGAGTCGGCAAGCGCGTCTGCAATGCCGTACTCAGTGATCATCCTGGTCGTTGGGACCTGCCCGTCTGCTCTGTCTGGGGTCGCCGTTAGGTCAAGGCGAAGCCTCGTCTTGGGTTCCAAACGCCTGAGAGTCGTTTCATATTCCTCAGCGGCTGAGTTATGCGCTTCGTCGTTAAAGATTGCAAAGTCCTCACCTTCGAGCATCGCTGCGAGGTTGCTTTGTCCCGACTTGTTGCTTGAGTAGAACTGGTGGATGTTTCCCAGAATGACGCTAGACGAGAGCAGGTTCATGTAACCACCCCCTCCCGATGAGCCAAGTGTTGTGAGGTGAAAGTCCTCAGCACTCACACCCATGCCGGGAGGGAGGAAGTCTCGATCCTTGAAGACCTTGCCTTTCTCAAAGTCGCTCGTAAGCCTGTCTCGTACGATCAGGTTAGGGCAGATGATCACGAATCGCCGGAGATCATGGGCTAGACGTAGCCATGCCATCACCGCACCCATGATGGCCGTCTTACCGCCGCCTGTTACGATGTTGAGAAGCAACCCCTTACCGCCAAGTGCCTTCGGGCCAAGTACCTCGTAACAGTAGACAACCTTCAAAAATGCATCCCACTGATGCGGCCAAAGCGTCCCTGCCCGTGGTTGCTGATCGTTCTCCGGGTCAGTAAGCCAGTCGATCAGCTTGAAGGTCTCTGTTTTGACCCCTTGGTACCCATCTCGCTTCCAATCCGCAAAGGCTTCCTCGTGCGGTGTGAATTGGTTAATCAACCGTGATCTCCAGGATGTGGATTCCTTCGCCGCCAACGTCGTCCTGAACCTTTACCGCGATCTTCTTTCGCCCTGGTGTTTCGAAAGTGTATTGGGCCTGCATCGCAGGTGCTCCCTTAGCACCCCGCACAAACGAATAGCCTTGAGTGCTGGTGAATCGGTTCTGGTAATCGAAGTCCCACTGAACATTAATGATCTGCGCCCCGGGGTTCATGAGGGCCGTTTCAGAAACATCGAAGAGGTAGGTTCGTGCCTGAAGCTTCTTAAATCCAAGTTCAACCTTTGGTGGCTGTACAAATGTCAGGAAGTTCTCATAATCAGCATGATCCGTTGTCAGAGCCGTTATATGCTCTCGAAACTGCGGAGAATCGATGCGGACCTGCTCCAAACGGATGAAGTCAAGGTTCGTCTGTTCCCTATCTCGTAACTCCTGCGCCGCCTGTAGGGCATCAGGTTGGAATGACCATGCAAGCATGATGCCATCCCGCAAAGTGTCCTGCTGGTACCTGAGGCTCTTCTTGATCGCATTTGCAAAGTCAACCACTTGTTTGGCGGTAACGCGGCTCTTGAGGCTTGGTTCGCCAACCCAAACTGGCACCGCTCCCTTCCTCCCGTGAATTCCGGCTTCAGAGGCGTCTGGAACTCCACCATAGGCCCGCATTACGAACTCTCGGAAGCCTTCAAGTGGCGTTTGCGCTAGGCGCTCTTTCTCGTACACCCCCCAATGCTCAACAGTAAAGTCTGGGTAATCGAACCCGATAACTTGTTGTTCACCAACATTCGCTAATCGGTCTGATGTCAGTGCAACGGCGACCCTCGACTGATCGCACCCAATCCACCTTCGTCCCAACTTTTCGGCTACAGCAAGCGTCGTTCCGCCACCAACAAAGAAGTCGGCCACAACATCTCCTTTGTCTGACGTAGCTTCGATGATTCTTGCAAGAAGCGACTCAGGCTTTTGGGTTGGGTAACCGATCCGCTCCCGATTGTCTGTCCCAATCACATTGATGTCTTCCCAAACATCTCGACAGATCGAAAGATGGTACCAACTTTGCTCTTCGTCATCCCAAAGCTCTGGGTAATTAGCGTTGTAGTTGTATTTCTTCTTTTGCCATGACTTGTAATATTGGACGTTAAATTTGTAGTCCGGTGACTTAGAGTAGAACAGGATTACATCGTGCTTGCGAGCGAAGGTTTTCTTGCTGTTTCCTCCAGACCTGTAACTCCAGACGATCTCGTTCTTGAATCCAGCCCCTTTGCCCTGCTCGCCCCCAAATCCGAATATTTTGTCTAGTTCCACTTTAACGTAGTGCGAAGCATGCCAGTCGAGGTGTACGAACAGTGAACCTGTGGGCTTAAGAAGCCTCTTCATTTCAACTAGGCGGGCATTTAGCCAGATCAGATAGCCGGGCATACCGCCAGCCCATGTATCTTTGAAGGACCGGAGTTCATTCTTATCGCCAAAGATCACATTGTAGTTGCGTCCGGAAAAGAAGGGAGGATCGATATAGATAAGGTCGATACTTTCAGAAGGGAGTGATCTCATCACATGGAGGTTGTCTCCCCAGAACAGGCGATTCGGCTCAAGTTCGGGATGACCGAAGCTGACTCGCTCCACCACTTGTGTTGGCAGCATGATGGGCGGAAAGAGCTTCTTGTACCCCTTGCGTGCGTCAAAACCAAGTGGCTTCTCTTCGACGGGGACGCTGCCAAATCGAACGGGAGGTCGGAAAAACTCTTCCTGAGCGGGCAGCCTGTCGGTCGCCGCGTCGTAGTCTGGGACCTCTCTCGGTGCCACAAACTGTCCCACCTGCAAATCAGCGTTCTTTGTCCTCTCGTCTGCCATCTGTTCCTCGTTCTGTAATATCCTCTAGAGATTGTTGGTCAGCCGCTGCTGCACTGACGTGATTCCCGGGCTTTGGTAACTCGCCGGGTGCCGAAGCGACGAACACGGTTGGCGACCACTTATCAATTGAAAGATTCGGTTGTTGACATCCGATGCCTTTATGAATCTTGCCTCAGACCTTCGAGCCTCTAATCATAGCCCACCCAAGACGTGAAGGACAGCGCCTTTGGATTCCAGTCTCGCAACTTACTGTCTCTGCGTGCATCCAGGCCGCGGATAGAGAGGAAAAGTTGGCGGTGTCGCATCTCAACTCGCCATCATCGCAAGAATCGCCAGTGAACTCTGGTTGCATTCCTGCCTCTTGTGATGCCTATGCATGGGCGGCCCGCTCCCTGCCAAAAGGTCAGTTAACATAGTTTTGCCCCTATGGAGCGCACGAAAATTAAGCCCGAAATCAAGTGAACAGTCGACCGGAGGCTCCGACCCACTGCCCTGGACGGCGGCAGTTAGTTCCGAGTGAATCGCGTTTGGTCGGCAGAATTTAGCCCGTGCAACCCATTCACTCGTAGCGGAGGGCTTCGATGGGCTGGAGGCGGCTGGCTCGCAATGCGGGATAGAGGCCGAAGAATAGGCCTACGCCGGCGGAGAAGCCGAAGGCCATGATGACGGCTTGGGTGTTGATGAGGGGTG
>JBMOJD010000140.1:0-5398 GCA_049317025.1 Fimbriimonas sp.
TCGCCGGGATTGTCCACCCACTCGTCAGGCACTCGGACAAAACCATAGAGAGCATCGACCCGGCGTCGGAGCACCGGGGGAAACCGTCGGCTCGCGAAGTAATACGTCGTGCCGAATTGACGGTGCAGCCTTCGGCACTCTTCGAAGTCTTGAGGGGAAGCGTACGCCATGGACGGTATGGCGATCCGCCCTCAGCGATAACGGTAAACGATGCGACCGAGGGTGAGGTCGTATGGGCTGAGCTCCACCTTCACGCGGTCTCCGGGGAGAATGCGGATCCAGTTCATGCGCATCTTTCCGCTGACATGAGCAAGGACTTCACCCATCTCGCCATCCAACTTGACGCGGAAACGGGCATTGGGGAGGTTCTCCTGAACGGTTCCCTCAACTTCTACTCCCTTTTCCTTATCGTCTTCAGTTTTGGGCTTATAGTGTGATCTTCGTCGGGCCATGCGAGACCATTGTACCTTCGATCACCTAAAGTGGCTTGGGGCGATCTTTAGAGCAAGGCCTTTAGGTACTGGCCGGTGTGGCTTCCCGGGGTCGCGGCAACCACCTCGGGCGGGCCATAGGCGACCACGGTTCCGCCGCCGGTGCCACCCTCTGGACCCATGTCGATCAGCCAGTCGGCCGTTTTGATCACATCCAAGTTGTGCTCAATCACGAGGACGGTGTTGCCCTGTTCGACCAGTTTGTGGAGGACCCCAAGGAGTTTGCGGACGTCCTCAAAGTGCAACCCAGTGGTCGGCTCATCGAGGATGTAGATCGTGTTGCCGGTAGCTCGTTTGCTGAGTTCGGCGGCCAATTTGATGCGCTGGGCTTCACCACCGGAGAGCGTGGTCGCAGGCTGGCCCATGCGCACATAGCCGAGGCCGACTTGCTGCAGGGTTTCGAGCTTGCGGAAGATCTTGGGGATCGGGCGGAAGAAATCCACCGCGTCATCGATGGTCATTCCGAGGACTTCGCTGATGTTCTTGCCCTTATAGCGGACCTCCAGGGTCTCGCGGTTGTAGCGCTTGCCCTTGCAGATTTCGCACGGGACGTAGACGTCGGGCAAGAACACCATCTCAATCTTGAGGACGCCGTCGCCTTTGCAGGCCTCGCATCGGCCGCCCTTGACGTTAAAGCTGAAGCGACCGTTCTTGTAGCCCCGAATCTTGGCATCCTGGGTCATGGTGAACAGCTCCCGGATCATGTCGAACGTGCCCGTGTAGGTGGCCGGGTTCGAGCGGGGCGTTCGCCCGATGGGCGACTGGTCAATGTCGATGACCTTGTCGATCTGGTCGAGCCCTTCGATGGAGTCGTGGGGTTCCCAAACAGTCCGCGTGCCCAAAAGCTCGAACATGAGCCGGGGGAAGAGAGTGTCTTGGATGAGCGTGGATTTTCCGCTGCCCGAGACCCCGGTCACGCACACAAATAGACCCAACGGGAACGCCACATCGACGTTTCGCAGGTTGTTGCCACGTGCGCCACGAAGGACAATCCACCCATCACTCATGTAGACGAAAGGTTACCTACTCCGGCGATTGGTGCGCCACCAGCTTCTCCCAAGCAGGAAAAAGAGTGATGCGAAACGAATCGTACGGAATCAACCGCAATGCGGAGGATTGATCCAATGAAGTTTCGACCAAACATTACTCTAGGCCTTCCCCTTCTCCTCGCCGGCCTCCTCGCTGGCTGCTCTGCCCCTTCCGAACCGGCCAAGACCGAACCCGGCAAGGACGCTACTGCCACCGGCAAGAAGCTAAAGCTCGCCTTTGTCACCAACAATGCCTCGGACTTCTGGACCATCGCCCGCAAGGGGACCGAGAAGGCCGATGCCGAGCTTGACAATGTGGAGGTCGAGTTCCGCCTGCCTTCCGACGGTACTGCCGCCGAGCAGCTTCGCATCCTCGATGACCTTGTGGCCAAGGGAATCGACGGCATCGCCGTTAGCCCGGTGGACGCGAAGAACCAGACCCAGTGGATCGACAAGACCTCCGAAAAGACGCTAATCGTCACCCAAGACAGCGATGCTCCTGACAGCAAGCGCGCTGCTTATGTCGGCACGGACAACATCGCCGCTGGAAAGCAGGCGGGCGAAGAGATCAAGAAGGCGCTTCCGAATGGCGGCAAGATCATGGTGTTCGTTGGCATGCTCGACGCCCAGAACGCCCGCGACCGACTTGAGGGCATCAAGCAGGCCATCGCCGGAAGCAAGGTCGTCATTGTGGACACCCTCACGGACAACACCGACCGTGTGCGAGCTAAGTCGAACGTCTCCGATGCCCTCGTCAAGACGCCCGACCTCGCCGCCCTGGTTGGACTTTGGAGCTACAACGGCCCCGCCATCCTGAACGCGGTGAAGGACGCCAACAAAATTGGCAAGATCAAGATCATCTGCTTCGACGAAGAGGATGAGACCCTCGCAGGCGTAAAGAGCGGAGCGATCGAGGCCACCGTGGTGCAGCAGCCGTTCGAGTTTGGCTACCAAGCCATCCAGATCCTGGCCAAAACGCTGGGCGGAGACAAGACCGCCATCCCCGCGGACAAGAAGCAGATTGTCGACACGGTTGTTATCAAGAAAGACACCGTTGAGGCATTCCAAGCCAAGCTCGTCGAACTTCGAGGGAAGTGACGACTCGACTCGCGGTTGATTCGGTGACGAAGCGCTACCCTGGTGTGGTGGCGCTTCGTGGCGTCTCGCTCTCGCTCGGCGAGGGCGAAGTGGTGGGCCTGATCGGCGAGAACGGCGCGGGCAAGTCCACGCTGATGAAGATTCTCGGCGGTCTGGTGCAGCCAGACGAAGGAACTGTGACTTTCGAGGGCCAGGCGGTCCGTATTGGCTCACCGGTGGAGGCCGCAGGGCTTGGAATCGGGTTCATTCACCAGGAGCTGAGCGACCTGGACAACCTGGACATCGCGGGCAACATCTCGCTCGGGCAAGAACCGACTCGGGGGCCGCTACGCTTGCTTGATCGGGCCGCAATGGATGAGACGGCCTCGAGGGCTATGGCCCTGCTCGGGCTGAACCTCTCGCCCCGCGCGCTTGTGTCGTCACTCTCGCTCGCCCAACGGCAGATGATCGAGATCGCCAAGGCGCTCAGCCGCGAAGCGAAGGTCCTGATCATGGACGAACCAACGAGCAGCTTGACCCTCACCGAGACCGATAGGCTGCTGCAAGTGGTCAAGGATCTGCGGGCGCGCGGTGTTTCCGTGATCTACATCTCGCACCGCCTGGGTGAGATTGAGCAGATTGCCGACCGCGTGGTCGCCTTGCGTGACGGCCAGAACGCGGGCGAACTGCTCAGAGGCGAAATCAACCGGAGCCGGATGGTGCCGTTGATGGTGGGCCGAGAACTGATTGCGGGCAGCCACGAATCTCAGGCGACGGCAGACGTCGTGCTGGATGTGCGGGACCTGCGGACCCTTCGCTACCCCGGCCAGTCAGTGAGCTTTCAAATTCATGCCGGCGAGGTGGTCGGCTTGGCCGGTTTGGTCGGGTCGGGCCGGTCGGAGATCGCCCGCGCTCTCTTTGGCGTTGATGCCGTGGTTGGCGGGACGGTCTCGGTGCGAGGGCAGTCCCTTCAGCTCGGTTCTCCCGCCAGCGCGATTGCTGCCGGTCTGTTCCTCGCCCCGGAGGATCGACGCGGGACCGGATTGGTCACGACCATGAAGATTCGCGAGAACATCACGCTCGCGAACCTTCCTAGATTCGCATCGGCGGGGCTGATTCGGAAAGATGACGAGGCGCGATACGCCGACACCCAGAGTGTCCATCTTGGCGTTAAGGCGCCGAACACCGAGTTCACCGTTTCGAACTTGAGCGGAGGGAATCAACAGAAGGTCGTGCTCGCGAAGTGGCTGGGGATGAACCCCCGCGTGATGATTTTTGACGAACCGACCAGGGGCATCGACGTTGGCGCGAAAGCCGAGATTTATGCCCAAATGCGGGTGCTTGCCGCGAGCGGCGTGGCGGTCCTCGCCATCAGCAGTGAAATGGAAGAGGTCTTGGCGGTGAGCGACCGCGTCCTTGTGATGCGGGAAGGGAGACTGACCGGCGCCCTACCGCGAGCCGAGGCCTCAGAGAGGACGATTATGGAGTTGGCAGTTTGAAGGTTCCGAAGGAAGTTGGCATCCTCGCACTATTGCTGGTGCTTTGCGCGTTTGTTTCGGTGATGAACCCGAGGTTCCTCGGGCCGGAGAACCTTCAGAACACCGCCCGCCTGATCGGTCTGTACGGCATCTTTAGCCTCGGCGTGGGCGTCGTGATCATCACGAGCGGCATTGAGCTCTCAATCGGCTCAACCTTCGCATTGATGGGCGTTTTGCTCGCGATGATGTTGACCGAGCGCCATTTGCATCCGGTTGTGGCGGTCGGGGCCGTGCTTGCCCTTACCACTGCCATTGGGGCCTGGCATGGGTTCTTGATTACGCGGTTGAAGATGCAGCCGTTCATCGTCACGCTTTGTGGCCTGCTTTTCTACCGGGGTATCGCTCGGTTTGTGGCCCGCGATGAGACCAAGGGCTTTGGGACCTCAGAAGGGTTCGAGGGCCTCCGCGATGCCGCGACCGGGAGCGTCTATGGCGTTCCGACGCCCTTCGTGATCCTGCTTGTGGTGGCGGCGCTCATGTGGGTTCTGGTCCATCGCTCGGTGTACGGCCGACACTTGATGGCCGTTGGTCGAAACGAGGAAGCTTCCCGCTATTCGGGTTTGAACACGCGCCGCATCATCGCCACCGCCTACGTAATCTGTGGCTTGCTCACCGGTGTGGCGGGCGTGCTGATCGCGTTCTACACCAACTCGGTTTCGCCCTCGACCCACGGCAACTTCTATGAGCTTTACGGTATCGCTGCGTCGGTGCTCGGCGGCTGCAGCCTGCGCGGAGGCGAGGGTTCGGTCACCGGCGTCCTGCTCGGGGCGGCGCTGCTCCAGGTCCTCCAGAATCTGGTGAATCTGCTCGGGATCCCGAGTTCGCTGAACTACGCCGTGATGGGCGCGGTGATCCTTCTAGGCGTGATGGCCGATCAGTTGCTCCGGGATCGCAAGCGAACGCCTGCGGTCTGAACCCGCCCCAAGGAGAACGTTCGGCGGGGCGGAGCGTAGAGGATAGGTAGAATCTTGGAGTGCGGTGGCCCTTTGTCGGCCCGCACAAGAGCCGTTATGAGCAATTTCCCTGGTATCGCTGGTGCACAAAAGACGTGGCGTGAGAAAGTCGGCTTGGCCGAAATGCTGAAAGGTGGCGTGATTATGGACGTCATCAATGTGGAGCAGGCGCGCATTGCGGAGGATGCCGGTGCGGTGGCGGTCATGGCTTTGGAGCGCGTCCCAGCTGACATTCGCCGCGAGGGCGGGGTTTCGAGGATGAGCGATCCCGAGATGATTCTTAGCATCAAGGACGCGGTCACGATTCCGGT
>JBMOJD010000141.1:0-5329 GCA_049317025.1 Fimbriimonas sp.
CACGGCCCACCGGCTGGACATTCGGCGGCCATTTCCGCCATAATCTGAGGTCCAGTTGGCCCGGTCGTCTAGTGGTTAGGATGCCGCCCTTTCACGGCGGAGATCGCGGGTTCGAGTCCCGTCCGGGCTACCAGCAGGGTCTTCCTGCCGAACCTTCCGCAGGTTCAAACAGTTCCCACTCCACGTCGGGAAACGCCTCACTCAATCGGTCGCGCAAGTTCGCCATTCCCGGTTGCTCGGTCGCATAGTGCCCACTGCTCAAGATCGCAAGGCCGCTTTCGGAAGCTTCAAGCGCAACATGTTGCTTGACTTCCCCGGTCACAAAAACGTCAGCCCCCGCTCGGAGGGCGTGGATCCATTCGCCATCGGCGGCCCCGCCAACAACGGCCACACGCCGCACCAAGCGCGCAGGATCGCCCCAGGCAAGCGACGGACTCTGAAGGCGATCATCCACGAACGTCACGAAGTCACGCAGAGCCATGGGGGAATGCAGTTGGCCGATGCGGCCCCCTGGTTGGGGCGGCTCATCGCCGCGACGGATCACATCGAACGCGGGCGACTCATACGGGTGGGCACGGCGATAGGCTGCCACCGCCCGCTCGGCGTGGCCGTCAGGCAAGCGAACTTCAAATCGGACCTCGGGAACCTCAGATCGATGGCCAATGCTTCCCGTGTAAGGTTTCGCATCGGGAGTCGGCTCGAACCGACCGATACCCTGGCCAAGGTATGCGCAACCTGTGTATGCCCCAATCCGGCCACATCCGGCCCCCTCCAGCGCGCGAAGGACCTCTTCCAGGTGACTCGGCGGCACGAACCCCACGAACGTCCAAGAGGGAACGACAGAAGCCGAGCCAAACTTCTCGCAATCGAAGAGCCCGAGCCGATCCGCGAGAGCGTCGTTGATGCCGCCATCGGCGGCATCCCAGTTCGTGTGGGCCGCCACAAAGGCGATCTGATGCCGAATCAGGCGAGTGATTGTTGCGCCGACATGATCAGAAGTCAACACCTTGTTTAGAGGCGAGAAAATGAGCGGATGGTGGGCGAGCAGGAGCTGCGCCTCTTGCTCAACCGCATATTGAACCGCCGCCTGCGACCGGTCGAGGCTCACGATCGCGTGCTCAATCTGCGCGTCCGGGTCGCCTACTTGCAGCCCGATTCGGTCCCACTCGAACGCGAGCCGGGCGGGAGCAATCTCTTCCAAAGCCCGGAGAATCTCGCGGAGTGGGACCATGCCGGTTCTTAGCCTCGGGTGACCTTGATGACCTGGCTAATCTGCATCGGTTCCTTCGATTGCGGGTTCGCCACCGAGGTCTGGATGTTCAAGTTCGTCGCTTCGATGCTGCCGTCAGCGACTCGCAAAAGAGTCGTGCCCGTGCCGCTGATCTTCGGGCCGCCTTGGCCGGTCAGCTTCACCGCGATCTCGGCAACCTCAACGCCCTTGACCTTCTTCACACCAACGAAGGTGTAGGTGCCTTGTGCCTTGGCGGGCATCACACCGGCGTTGATATCCACCGAAGCCGTCCAAGTCTCACCGACGCGGACCGGCTTGCTCGGCAAAGACGAGAAGTTCGAGGTCATTCCCTTGCCGCCGCCGACGGGCTTGCCTGCCGAATCCATCTGCATCTCCTGGGTCTGGGCCTTCATCATCTCACGACCACCACTTTGGATGGGGCCGAGGGTCATGCTGATGGTGGCCGTGCCGCCCGACACGCTCTTGACGGTCTGGCTCATCGGGATCGCCATCTGCATGGTCTGGCCACTCGGCCCGCCCATCTGGTTCTTCACATCGATGCTGTACTTGATGACCTGGCCCTTGGTGAACTTCATCTTGAAGTTGTAGGTGCTGCCCGATTTGGTGATCTGCGCTGAAGCAGTGGCAGCCAGCAAGAGGCCGAGTGAACCGAGAGTAACGAGTTTCTTAAGTTGCATGGTCATGGATTTGGCGATTCCTTCGAGTCGAATCTACTCCGAATATCCCGCTCTCAATCGAGTGGCTGGGCCTTTTGGGAAGCAAGCTTCATGTTACCGATCCTGGCTTCGATAAGGCCCATCAAAATGCCGAATTCGACATCAACTCCCTTGTATCTTCGCGCTTCGGGCGTCATCGAGCGGAGCGCATCCCCAAGCTTCACCAGCTCTTCCACGCTCAAATCTTTGTCGGCAATATGCTGAACCTGGATCGTGAAGAGAGCCGCCTCGAGATCGGGAAAGCCAACGATGACCTGGCGCTCGGTGCGGACAAAAAAGCGACCGCGATGAAACAATCGCCCGTTCCAATCCGCCGGATCCACGCCCATGGGGGCGACGGGGTGATGGTTGAGGCGATCATCCGATTCAACGCCCCAGACAAACCGTACCCAAGGGCCGCGGCGGATCATTGCTTCAACCAGTCCCGCAGCGGCCGTATTCACCCGGTCCATCCCAGGGATCGATTCGTGCGTACTAAGGAACGACTTCCCGACCTTGTCCTCTGCCGCCCAGTGGCTGGGCGCACAGAGATGCAGAGCGGCAATCCAATCCTCGGCCTGGGAACGCCGAACGATGGCGATATCCGGCTGAACTTGCATGGCGAAGGCGTCGAGGTCGTCCGTGACCAGTGCTCCCGTCAGGTGGCATCGCAAAGCCGTACCCTCCCAGGCGAAGAGATCGGGATGCTCCTCGGCTATCTGCTGAGAAAGGCGCCGGACCAACGCCGCCTCCATTTCGCGAGGAAGCCGGTCACGAACGGAATACTTGGGGGCCCTTTCGTGAACCGCCCTTTCCTTGTTGGTCCGATACGCGGCAAAGTCTTCGCCGAATTGGAATACGAGCCCATCAAGCACGCCATGGCCAAAATCGAACCCCAACGGCTTGAGGGCAGGAACAACCTCATAGACCCCTTTCATCCAGGGCGTGTAGCGCGGCCTGCGATCCAAGGCATCAGTGTGGCACTTCGGCGGCTATGGGCGCGAAGCTCGCAAACGTCGCAGTTTCACCAAAGCACCCAGCCCAACCAGGAAAAGCAGTACGACCAGCGCATACCCCCAAAGCGGGACCTGGTTTTTCTCAACAACCGGCTCGTCGTTCATTCCCGCATCCAGCTGATCCTTCAGTGAATTCAAACGCAGCAATTCTTTGTCCATCCAGTAAATCTTCGCCGCGCAATTCTTGGGCGGGAAGCTATTGAGCATCGATGGAGGGCACAAGCGATAGTCGAACACACGGGCACCCTTCGCAAAGACAACGGGGCAGTCGGAATCATCCTCAGACACAAGCTCATAGTGCGAGGTGGACCTTGGAGAGATCAGGGTCTGCGCCTGACTGGAAATCTCATCCCGAACAAAGGCAACGATCTTTCCGTCTTTCCAAGTAATATCCTTGTGAGTATCCAGCTGCTTCTGGTCGTAACCATTTTCTCGGACGATCTCGGACACCTGGCCCACCCTTGATACACAGCGCAGCTGTTCCATATTAGGTGAGCTCGGCACCGTGATCTTAAGAGTCTCAGGGTTGAAATTCCGGTAGACAATGGGATTCGTGTAGTTGAGCGGCACCCCATTCCACTCTACAGGTAATTTTGCGGTCAATAGGTTACGGGTGAGGTAGTTGTCGGTCGGAGTTTGAAGGTCATTTACATCATAAGTCATCGCATCACCGAAGGCCGGTATGACCCTGATGAACCCTACTTTCCACGGACCATCGCTCCCCACTTCGGCAACGTTATAGTCTTGGTAAGCTCCATAGCTCTTGGTGAGGAAGATTTCTCGCTTGTTGACTTGAAGTTCCCCTTTGTCGTTCAGCGAGGGAGACTCGACCCTGTAGCGCACTTCGTTTGGCCTGATCCAGACATCCGTGTAGTGGGTCAAAGTCACGGACTTCGGTTCCCCGACTGGCCGATTGCCCGGCGTTGTCTGGAACAAATCAGACCGGTACTTCATGGTCGTCACGACTTTCCATCGGAGGTGTCTCATGATTAGTTCGGTTTCGCGCAAGTGGGAAGATTGAAGGTCAGTGTGGTCGGGCCAGTCCAGACTGAATCGCATCCACAAAGATGAGGACCTTGAGTTAGGCACGATGACGTGTAGACTTGCCAGCGTACAGAGATCACACGCTCAGTACAGGTATCGGTCGGGTAGGTCCATTTGCACTTAGTCGTCGAATAGGAACCAATGACTCTTTTATAGCAGGTTCCGTCGCAACTTGTGCCACAAGCTGTGTTGATCTCATCTCCAGCGTTGTAGTCCACATCAACACAAAGGTAGTGGGACAAAACCGTATCACCGGTCGGGAAAGCCATGGTTCCTAGGGACACTAGAGCAATGGCGAGCAGTCGCTTTATCTGTATCATTTGTTTAACTCCACGAGTATGGTCTCTTTCCAACTCTGGGTCGGGGTCGAGCAAGTCACTACAAGGTATGCGCGGCCATTAGGTCGCCGCTCGAGCAAATCAGGCTCGGCACTGATTTGCCAGTGACTGATTGACAAGGGTGGCATTAAAGCCTTGTCAAGAGACATGGAAGCACAGCCACAGACTGGCTCTGCGGAAACGCTTACAAACTCATGCTTCGGGTTGACCACAAGAAGATCCTCGCTGAAGGCAACAGCAGAGTTCTTTACGAGAATATGGTTAGACTCATACGAAGCTCCTTCCCGGGCCATGCCCACACGTAAAGAAAGGCTAATCCAAAGACTGAACCAACAATACTCAACCAGAGGATACACTTCAGCGTTTTCTTTGTCACAGATTAATTCTATCACATATTTTTCCTTGGCTGAGGAAAAATTGTCAACTCTAGGATCTTTTTTTGTTTTCTGACAATATGATGAACATAGCGTATGTATCTTGGCATCGGCGAAAACGCCCTTGTACGAGTCGTATGCTGCTTCGGTACGGTATACTGGTCTATCCCAGGGTTGGATCGACTGATTCAACCGACTTCCCCAACTGGAGATTCATGAGCGAAGAACTAAAACAACCCAAATTCGATCCGTCCGCATTGCGGTCGGACAAAGACGGCGAACCCGGCCGTCCGAAAGGCAAGCGACGCCGCAAGGTCAGCTATCTCACCCTCAACAAGATCGAGACGGTCGACTACAAGGAAATCAACATCCTTCGACGGTTCTTGAACGATCGTGGCAAGATTCTCCCCAGCCGCCAGACGGGCAACACCGCCAAGCAGCAGCGCATGATCTCCTCCGCGATCCGCAATGCCCGCGAGATGGCTCTCCTGCCGTTCGTGGTCCGCGAGTTCTCCGCGTCGAGCGATCGACGTGAGTACGGCCCTCGCCGCGACCGTGGCGACCGCGGCCCGCGCGATTACAACAACGCTCCGGCTCAGCAGTCCGAGCA
>JBMOJD010000142.1:0-5247 GCA_049317025.1 Fimbriimonas sp.
CGAGCGTGCTCGACAGCGAGAGAAATCTTGTCGTAGACGTCGAAGACATCCTGTCCATCGGCGACGTAACCGGGGATGCCATAGCCATCGGCGCGGCGAGCGAAGTCTTCAAGCGGATACGAGAGCTCGGTCGGAGTGCCATAGGCCCACTGATTGTTCTCGATGACGGTGATCACGCCGAGCTTGTGGACGGCGGCATAGTTGATCGCCTCGTGGAAGACGCCTTGGGCGGTCGAACCTTCACCGTTGTAGGTGAGCACGACAGCATCGCCACCGTTCAAGCGGTCGGCGTATGCGACGCCCGCCGCGACCGGGATGGTCCCTGCAAGCATTGAGGTCGAGTGAATGATGTGCTTGGATCGGCTGCCGATGTGCGACCAGTTGTCGCGAGCGCGGCCCGGCGAGGTGGATTTGCCCCATACCTGGGCGCAGACTTCCTTCAGGCTCATGCCGATGCGATCATCGTTGCGCCACTGGAATTTGGCGTCCTTCAGAAAGAAGGCGGGCATATCGCGGTGAATCGGCGAGATCCAGTCGGTAGACCTGAGGCCAAACAGCGAGCCTACGAGCACAGCCTCTTGGTTGTGCGAGGAATACAGCGTGCCAGTGAGTTTGCCCTTTCGTTTTTCTTTGATCAGTCGGACATCAAAGTAGCGAGCGAGGTAGAGCTGCTTGAAGATTTCTAGGCAGTCTTCCTTGGTAAGGGTCTGGTGGGGCAACACTTGGTCCGGTTCACTGACCTCGGGCTGAGTTTTTTCCGCCGTGGCCAAAGACGAATTTGAACGCAAAATCGGGATCTCCTCGAGCACGTCCGAAGACGCTTTTGCAATAGGGTACCCCGCCCCAACGCGCAAGGACGCCCTCCAGCGACTGGAAAAGCGTCCTTAGCCGTACTTTTTGAAGCAGAAAGACTATCGGAGCAAGGGCAAAAGCCAAGCGTAGAAGTCTTCGGGCGAGCCGTAACCAACCGTCGTGCTGATCACATTGCCGGATTTATCCAGCACCATCTGCGTGGGCATGGCCTCGATGTTGTATCGCTGAGCGATCTTGGCCTGGGCGTCCACGTCGATCTTGAGGAACACAGCTTTCTTGCTGAGGGCCTTGAACTTCTCGGTTTGGAGCACTTCGGCGTCGAGCTTCTTGCAGGGTCCGCACCAGGTTGCCATGAAGTCAACGAAGATCACTCGGCCGCTGGCAGTTGCTGCCTTGATGGCCTCGTCGAGGTTCGTGTACCACTTGGCCGCATTCAGTTCGGCGAAGCTGATCTCCTTCGCATCCTCCGGAGCCTTGAAAGCAAAGGCTTCCTTGCTGGAGGTGAGCGAGAGCGACTTGGTGTCGATCAGCCAGGTGGCCTTGGTCGTGGTGTCATCGATCACGGCCTGGCGGGCGATGCCATCGGTCTTGCTGAGGTAGACCGTCAGGACCTTGACCTGCTTGGTATTGGTGACGAGCTCGAGTGCGTTGTATTCGGTTCCCTTGCGGTTCTTGGCGCCGAGGTTCTTCGAAGGGGCTTCGGCGAAAGCCTTGGCGTTGAAGAATCCGGCCCAAAG
The DNA here is from genome assembly GCA_049317025.1 of Fimbriimonas sp. Taxonomy (GTDB): domain Bacteria; phylum Armatimonadota; class Fimbriimonadia; order Fimbriimonadales; family Fimbriimonadaceae; genus Fimbriimonas. The sequence goes on from JBMOJD010000142.1 coordinate 1,551, forward strand.
CGAAAGGTCGTCGCTGGCAAAGAGACCGAGGAGTTCCGCCGGGGTCTGCGGTCGCTTGTAGAACGAGTTGGCGGCCTTGTCGAAGACCGTGATGTTCGCGCCATCGGCGATGGTGATCTGGTTACCTTTCTCGATTCGAGCAAGGTTTGGCTTCTGAAGCTCGATCGAAAGCTCGGTCGGCGCTCCGCCCACGGGCTGGATGCTGTACTGAACCTTCAAAGCCGGAGCCGACTGCAGCGACTGGATAAAGCGGGTGTAAAGTGCCGCACCCGACTGGGCGCTGGCTGTGCTCAATGTGGCGAGTGCGCAAATTCCGAAAGCAATGATCCTTCTCATAATGGAAACTCCTGCTATGATTCGACGTTATGGTAACCGATCCGGTTGCGGGCCGCTAGTCTCATGTCGCGAAATCTTGCATTTGTTCTCCTCGCCGCTCTGATCGCCATTCACATGGGCCTCGCTTTTGGCTTCGCCAGCCTCACCCCTTACCGAACGGGGGGAGCCGTCAACGGAGCCTATGCCAAGGACATCGGCGCGCCGGACGAACGCCAGCACGCAAACTACATCGCCCGCCTGCAGCGCGGCGAGGGCTTCCCCACTTTCGACCCGAAGGACCCCGACCTCTACGAGACCTACCAATCGCACCAGCCGCCGCTCTACTACCTCGTCGCCAGTGGTTTCGCCAGCGCCGTCGGTGCTCGCGACTTGGGCGCCGCCGAAGATGGCCAGCGCATGCGATGGTTGAACCTGGTGTTTGGTGGCCTCACGGTTCTGGGCGTCTTCATGCTCGCAACCTGGGTGTACACCAAACCCGAAATCGCGGTAACCGCCGCCGCCATCGCGGCGCTGCTACCGATGAATGCCGCCCTTAGCGGGGCAATCTCCAACGATCCGCTCCTAATCACCCTGTGCACGTGGTCCTTGGCGTTGCTGGCGAAGTTCCTCAAGTCAGGTGGCACTTGGGAGCCCTGGGTTGCCGCTGTTTTGGTTGGCTTGGCCCTCCTCACCAAGACGACCGCGCTCGCGCTGGTTCCTGTTCTCATCTACGCCTGCGCCATGGCGAAGTCAAAGCAACGGATGACCACCTTGGCCGGCTGCCTGGTGCTCGCCCTGGCGATTCCCTCGTGGTGGTGGGTTCGCAACACCCAACTCTACGGTGATCCCTTTGCGCTCAAGGCCTTCAACGACGCCTTCCAAGGCTCGGCCCAGAAGGCATTCTTCATTTCCGAAATCATCCCTCGCACGTCGCCTGGGCAAAACCCCGAGTTGGTCTACTGGACCCAATGGGTCCTGTGGTGGACCGCGCGGTCGTTCGTCGGAGTGTTTGGCTACATGGATATCTGGCTCACCGACAGCGGCAGTCCGACTGGCTACTCCGGCCTCTACATGGTGATTCTTGGTGTGCTGGGGGTTGGTGCGGTCGCGTTCTTGCCCGCAGCCTTCGACAATGAACACAAGAAAACGGGCGATGCCACCCTGATCCAAGTGGCCTTCACCCTGTTGATTGTTCTGCTGTTCGTCCGGTTCAACACCACTTACTTCCAAGCTCAGGCGCGTTACCTGTTGCCTGCACTTGGGCCAATTGCCGTCGGCATTGCGCTTGGCTGGGCGCATCTGCTGAAAAAGCGGCCCTTGGTTCCCTTGGCCCTGTTCGTGGTTCTTTTGCTTGGGGCCAATGCCTTCGCCTTCGCCAAGCTCCCAAGCGAGTTTGCCAAACGAATCGACATCGGGCGGCGTCTTCAGACGGGACAGTAACACGGTCTGGTCCCCGTGACGTCAAACAAGGATAGTGGTGTCAGCCGTCTTCGACAAGTCTCGAAAAACCACCTTCGATGAAGATATCTCGCTCGTGGAGCGGTTTCTCGCCGGAGACGCCGCCGCGTTCGAGACCCTGTACGCCCGGTATTACGATAAGGTTTTCGCGATTGCGCGCGGCATCCTGATGGATTCGGACGAGGCCGCCGACGCGGTTCAAGAGATCTTCACGCTGGTCTATCGCCATCTTCCCCGCTTCGACAAGCGGTCGCGGTTCAGCACTTGGCTCTTTCGCGTTGCCGTGAACCGCAGCATCCAGGAAGCCCGCAAGCACCGATTTAAGGTCAAAAATGTTGAGCTTTCGGAGGCGCTCAGCACTCCCGCCGAAGATCCCGAGTCTCCTCCCGACCCGAGGATTCAGGCCGCGATGGCCCAATTGGCCCCGGCGGACCGAGCTTTGCTTGTGCTCTTCTACTGGGATGAATTGAGCCTACAGGAGATTGCTGACAGCATCGGTTGCAACGTCAATGCAGCCAAAACTCGGCTTTACCGCGCACGCGAGCGCTTTAGGGTTCTTTACGAAGAGGAGCCCCATTGAGCCGAATCCCGCCCGAAATCGATAGCCTAATGTGGGCGATCGCCGAAGAGGGCGACCCGGTCGCACTTGATCAGTTCGTCGAACGGTATCCCGACTGGAAGAAAGAGCTATCGCGCCGAATCGAGATGGTTCGAGGGCTGCGCGGGGCCAAGGTCGCGAGCGGATCAAGCCGGCCTGCTTTTCAGTTGCGGGCAGAGCCCACGCCATGGTGGCGGAGTCCCGGTTCGGCGGTGGCCGCGACCATTGCAATTGCTGCCCTCGGTTTCGCGTCGTTTTCTGTGGCTCAGTGGGTCTTCCGCGACAAGACTCCCCGGCCACCCGTGCTCCAGACTGGAGTCAGCCGCGAGCCATTTGTGGTCGAGCCAACGCCCAAAACCGATATCCCGCCGGTGCGGCAGGACGACCCGGTCGCCACGAACGAACAGCCGGTCCAAAAGGTGCCCGCCTTCCTCCGGCCCACCAATCTTCGGTTGCGGGGGGCAAAGCTGGAAGCCGCCATCCGCGCCGTAGGGGCAGCGGGCGAACTCGTTGTCGAGATCGCGCCCGGATTGCCAGATATCGACGTGGTTGTGGATTATCGGCAGCAAACTCCGATTGCGATGCTCCAGGAAATGGGCCAGACCTACGCTTTTACTGCCTTTGAACAAGGCGATGGCAAGGTGCTGATTGTGCCCGCCGTCGATGGATCGGCACCAGCTCCGTCAAAGGAAACTCCTCCCGAGGGCCGGAGCCAGATCCCAAAGAAAGGTAGCGACAAATCCGACGACTAAACGACCGGTCGCTTCCATCGATCGACCGGCTCATCGTAGGTGCAGAATGGATCGGACATTTCGATGAACGTGTTGCGGTCGAGGGCGACCCCGTTCCAATCAAACATGTAGAACTTCGGCCCCTTACGCTTCAAGACCTTCTCGACTAGGGCGGCCCGTCCCTTTGCTCTCGTGTCTTGAGGAGGGTCGGTCATCGCCATCACAATGTCGATATCCGAGACCAATCTCTGCGTTTCTCCCATGTCTTGAACGGCATGAAAGAGGCTCTTCTCGGGGTCGATATTGTGGTATTCCAAATCAACGGAATGGAGGGCGTCGTCATCCCACTCAACGCCTTCCTCGGCCACATACTGCTCGACGATCTTGCGCTTGGCCACCCAGTCCACGCGGTCGCCACAACTCATCGGGTCCTTTTCGAGCCCATCCAGCACGGATTCCCATTCGCGAAGAATCCAATCGGTTTGCTCGCTTTCCCCTCGGTAGCGCTGGGCAAGGGCCAGATACTCACGTTGAAGATCAACCGAGGGGATCGTGCTACCATCGGCCATCGTCACCAACCAACGATAGCTGGGAT
>JBMOJD010000143.1:0-5042 GCA_049317025.1 Fimbriimonas sp.
CCGGCGTTGAAGAGGTCGAACCCGGCGGGCACTGGTGTGTGGGTGGTGAAGACGTTGCCGCTGACCACGACCTGACGCGCAGTGCGGAAATCGACTTGGTAGTCCTCCATCACCTGTCGGATGCGCTCGACGGAGAGGAACGCGGCGTGGCCCTCGTTCATGTGGCAAACAGTCGGGCGGATTCCAACCGCACGCAGAGCCCTCATGCCGCCGATGCCGAGGATCATTTCTTGGCGGATGCGCATCTCTTCGTCGCCGCCGTAGAGGGTGTCGGTGATCTTCTGATCGACCGGCTGGTTCTCGAGGAGGTTGCTGTCCATCAGATACAGCTGGATTCGGCCTACTTCGGCGCGCCAAACTTGGCACGTGACAACCCGGTCGGGGAACTCAACTTCGACGCGAATCGGCTCGTCGGCTTCGTTCCGCATCAGCGTCAGGGGCATCTCGTAAAAGTCGTATTGAGGATAGACCTCTTGCTGCCATCCATCGTGGGTGAGGCTCTGGCGGAAGTAACCACGGTTGTAGAGCAGACCGACGGCAACCAAGGGAATGCCAAGGTCGCTGGCCGCCTTGAGATGGTCGCCGGCGAGGATGCCGAGTCCACCCGAATAGATCGGCAACCCTTCGCTGATGCCAAACTCGGCACAGAAGTAAGCGACTCTCGCCGCCGGGTCCATGTCTGGGTAGGTGCGCGCGAACCAGGTTTGGGCCTCCAGATACTGGTCGAGTTCCTTGGCGCACTCGTTCAGCCGGGCGAGGAAGACGGAGTCCTCGGTCAGTTTGGTCAAGCGCTCGGCGGAAATGCGATTGATGAAGGCGGTGGGGTTGTGTTCGGTCGCGTCCCAAAGCTCGGCATCAATGGTCTTGAAGAGTTCTCGCGTCTCGTGGTGCCAGGTCCAGCGGTAGTTCCCCGCCAGTTTCCGCAACGGAAGTAGGGCGGCCGGGAGGTCTGACGTCACTTCGAAAGCGCGGGAATACTTGGGGTGCCTCATGAGTAACCACCCTATTGTGGATCATTCAAGGACCCATCAGCGCGTACCGATCAGTTCAATCTGGCCTGCTTGGGGTAGAACCTTGCTTCGAATGCTGACGATTGAGAAGATTAATGTCTTTTACGGAGCGATTCAGGCGCTCAACGAGGTCTCGCTCACGGTCGAACCCGGCAAGGTCGTCGCCATCATTGGATCGAACGGTGCGGGCAAAAGCACGCTTCTGCGCACGATCAGCGGTCTTATCCGCCCGCGCACGGGCAGCATCCGCTTCAAGGATCGCGAACTGACCGACCTTCCCGCCCACGAGATCGTCCTCAGCGGAATCTCTCACTCGCCCGAAGGTCGTCGGATCTTCACCAACATGTCGGTGCAAGAGAATCTGCAACTTGGCGCCTACATCCGCAACGATCACGAGATTGCGGATGACATGGAGAAGGTTCTCGTTCGCTTCCCTCGCCTCCGCGAACGGTTCAAGCAGAATGCGGGCACCCTCAGTGGCGGCGAGCAACAGATGCTCGCGATCGGGCGCGCACTCATGTCGCGGCCTGAAATCTTGCTGCTGGACGAACCCAGCCTGGGCTTGGCCCCAAACCTTGTGACCGAGATTTTCAACATTGTGATCGACCTAAACAAAGAGGGTCGCACGATCCTCATCGTCGAGCAAAATGCAAACCGAGCCTTGGAAGTCGCGGACTATGCCTATGTGCTGGAAACCGGCAATATCGTGCTGAGTGACACAGGCAAGAACCTCCTCGCCAATCCGAAGGTCAAAGAGGCCTACCTCGGAGGTTAGCATTGCTGAAAACACTTCGCTTTGAGCCGATCGACGAATCGCACATCCCTCGCATTCTGGAGATCGAGCAGAAAACCAACGGGGCTCCGTGGTCGGAACTGAGCTTTCGCAACGAGCTAGCGAACCCACACGGAATTTTTAAGGTCGCCCTGCTCGGCGGCGAACTGATCGGTTACGGCGGCATTTGGCTGGTGATCGACGAGGCCCACGTGACGACGCTCTCGATCAGTGAAGATAACCGTCGCCAAGGAATCGGGCGCAAGCTCATGGTGGACCTGCTGGTAGAAGCCAAGAAGCGCGGAATGACATGCTCGACTCTCGAAGTCCGGGCGGGCAACATGCCCGCAATCCGCCTCTATGAGCAACTGGGTTTCGCCGAGACTGCCCGGCGACGCGCCTACTACCCCGACAACCGTGAAGATGCCATCGTGATGTGGCTTTACGAGTTGGATAAGTGGGAACCAACGCCGTGGAGGGCCTAGCGTGACCTTCTTCGAGGGGCGGATCCTGGCCATCGAGAGCAGTTGCGACGAAACCAGCGCGGCGGTCGTGGATGGCCGCACGATCCGCAGTAATATCATTGCCACCCAGATCGAGCTCCATGCCAAGTGGGGCGGGGTGGTGCCGGAAGCGGCGGCTCGCGCCCACCTGGAGAACATCCTTCCCGTCATCGAGGAGGCCTTGCAGGTGGCAGGGGTATCGCTGGCCGATTTGGCTGCGGTTGCCGTGACGAATCGTCCAGGACTCGTCGGGGCGCTGAGCGTGGGTGTTTCCGCAGCCAAGACCCTCGCGTTTCTCCAGCGCATTCCGCTCATTGGGATTCATCACCTCGAGGGTCACCTCAGCAGCGTGCTCTCGCTGCCGGGCGAAGTCCCTTTGCCGATGATCTCCCTGATCGCGTCAGGCGGTCACACCGAGCTGGTCTTGGTGCGGGCATGGGGCGACTATGAGATCCTCGCCGAGACTCGCGATGACGCAGCGGGAGAGGCGTTCGACAAAGGGGCGCGCCTTCTGGGGCTCGGGATGCCGGGCGGGGCCGCCATTCAGCGAGCGGCCGTAGACGGAAATCCCAAGCGGTATCGCCTGCCGGTGGCCCTGAGTGCAGATTCCTACACCTTCAGCTTCAGTGGTCTCAAGACGGCGATGTTGCGGCTAACCGAAACCGAGGGATCTGGCCTTTCGGTCGCCGACGCAGCAGCCTCGCTTCAGGAGGCCGTGGTACGGTCGCTGGCGGAGCGTTCGGTTCGAGTGGCAATGGACACAAACGCGGCCTCTTTTGCACTCGTCGGGGGCGTGGCCGCGAACTTGGCGCTGCGGACGAGACTCGCCGATTCACTGAGGCGGGAAGCTATCCCGTTCTTCACCCCGGCTCCCGAGCTCTGCACCGACAACGCCGCCATGATCGGGCTCGCCGCATCTTGGCGACTTGCTCGCGGTGATCGCAGTAATTGGGACCTAGAGGTCTCACCAGGTTCAGAGCTGCCGGTGGCTTAGTATTTCTTAAGTTGCGAGATGATTGGCCGCGCAACTTCGTTTGCATATTGGGGAGTCGATGTGGATTTAACACCGGTGCGCAAGTGCGTTTGCACAAACATCACTTTTGCTGAACTAAAGCAAATTGGCATTACTTCCGTTGAGGCGGCGGCAGCCATGTTCGGATGTGGTACCCATTGTGGAAGTTGCCGACCATACATCCAGTGGATGATCGAGACCGGCGAAACCGAACTCCCGATCATCCCTCTTGATCTCTCGCCCTCGGCGACCAAGATTACTGGCTGATGCCGTTCCAGAACCGATCGACTTCTGCGGTCGTCGATCCAGTCCCCTTCAGGCGGCCAATTGGCGTGTATTTGACATGGCCATCGAGCCAAGCAACGATGACGCTCTTGGAGTCAAAGCGACCCCAAAGCTGGCCCTGGCTGCGGGCATCCGGAAACGCCTTGGTGCTGTCCCACTGTGATGGTGGGTTTACGCGGTGGAACCCGACCGGGTTGGTCACTCCGGCTACTCCAGGTCGAGAAGGAATGTCTTTGCCGGTCGCCTCGGCAAACATCAGGGTTTCGCTGGGCGCGCCAAATGAGGTCGCGGAACGGCCGAAATATTGGCGGGTTTGTCCCGGTGCCGGAGTCGGAGAATCATTGAGATAGACCCAGTTGAAGCCATAGCTGGGATAGGCACCCATCAAGTACCAATAGTCTGCGTTGGCCCGGTCGAACCGCCCACGTCCCTGGGCATCCCTCATCGCCGCGTCTTCGGCTCGATCCGCAGGGCAGAGGAAGAGATCGGTGTTTTTGGTATAAGGCTGGAGCAGAAGCGGATAGTAGAAGAAGCCCTGAGAGCTTGGGTAGGTGGCGACGGCACTATCGAGCGGACTGAACCACCGGAGCGGCATGATCGTGTCGTCATAGTCGGCCATGTAGAGGGTGCTGGCAAGCCCGATTTGCTTCAGGTTGCTGATGCTCGCCGTCTTCTTCGCTGCGTTCTTCGCTTGGGCGAAGACGGGGAAAAGGATGGCGGCCAGGATGGCAATGATGGCAATGACGACGAGTAACTCGATGAGGGTGAAGGCTCTCCGGCGTTCCATGCCCATATGGTCGGGTCCGCGGGGATGGTCTTGCTTGACGAATTTGATGATTGGGCCGGATTTTGACGCGAACCTAGAAGCCCAACGAAACCGGCAAGAATCATCAGAATGCGCAACTCAGACGCCGTATTCGGCCCAGCTGGACGGAGTTTCCCAGACCCGGACACGCTCCAATGTGACCCGGTTGGCTTCGATTGTATAGCTTTCACTCGCGAAACCGGTTGAAAGCACCGCCCCAACATAGTCAAAAATGTCCTTCGCTATGACCTCAGTGGATGGGTCGAGATCATCAAAAATCACTAGAGACTCGGGGTAGACGGACGCTATCGCATCGACAAGGGGGTCTTTCGAGTTGATCGCAAGTGAGTGGTCGTACCGCTTGATGTGGTTTTCGACCGCGAGCTTCAGGGCTTTGAAATCCACGACCATTTGGTTCTGGTCCAGTTCCTCGGCGCTGACGACCACCTCGATGGTCCGGGTGTGGCCGTGGGGGAAGCGACAACGACCGGGGTGCTTGCTAAGCATATGCCCAGACTCGACCGTGAACGTTTTGCAAACTCGATAACGAGCCATAAGCTCATTTTAGCTGACTCTAAAGTGGTGAACCTTCGAGGACCAGCGCCTGGAGGTCGGCTTGGAATGGATCGCCCAGCTTCTCAGCCACCTTCGGGGC
>JBMOJD010000144.1:0-5031 GCA_049317025.1 Fimbriimonas sp.
CCGATCACGATCTTGCGGCCAACCAGTTCGCTCTCGTCGAGGGCATCCAGCACTCGGTCCAGGATGGGCTTCCCCTTGAAGTCGATCAGCGCCTTAGCCCGGGTCCCGACCTTCTCGGCAAAGGCGGGCTTGAGATATCCCCCAGCCGGGATGATCGCATCGAAGCGAGAAGTCATGGACGGGATTATTGCCGATCCTTTGCCGTGACCACACGCCGCAGGACAGCTTCGACCCGTCCGGCGAAGGCTTCGACCGTGAATTCCTGCCGGTGCCGCTCTCGCGCCCGGGTGCCAAGTGCCGCGATGCGCTCTGGGGTCAAGCCCCCGATGGCCCGGGCCAGGGCATCGGCGTCACCGGCAGGGAAAAGCAGACCCGTCACGCCGTCTTCGACCTGCTCCGGCAAGCCGCCTACGGCGCTCGCGATCACCGGCTTCCCAAGCGACATCGCCTCCAGGGCGGCAAACGGGAACGCCTCGGCCCAAAGGCTGGGGATCGCGATTGCATGGCAAGCCCCCATGGCGTCGGCGACATCCGGGATTTGGCCGAGAAACTCGACATTTGCCGGGGCTTCACGCCGTAGGGAGTCGGCTTCCGGCCCGTCGCCATAGACTTTGAACTCGACTTCGGGACAATTGGTCGCCGCTTGGATGAGCACCTGCGTGCCCTTCTCCTTGACCAGGCGACCAAACGACCCAACCCGAAGAGGCCCGACAGGCTCTTTTGAAGTCACCAGAGCCGGGCACCCCGCTTTGGCCAAGAGCAGTTTGTCTGCTGGCACGCCCGATTCGAGCAAAGCCACCCGGGCCGCCTCCGAGACGGGGACTATCGCTGAATAGAGCCGACTCATCTGACGAGCCTTGGCCGGACGCCAAGGCACGGCCAAGTGCCGCGTCATGACACAAGGAATCCCAAGACTCCGGGCCGCCAGCGCCGGCATTAGGAAGTCAGGGCTGAAGTGCGTGTGGATCACATCGGGTCGATGGGCCAAGAACAGCTTTCGGTAATGAAAGAAGTACAGAGGATTCCGCTTCGACCGCGCGGCAAAAGGAATGGAGCCAGCCCAACGCTGAGCCAGAGGACTCTCAGGCGGACACACGACCTCAACCGAGTGACCGCGCTGCCGAAGTCCCTCGCCCAAGTACAAGACATAGCGCTCGATGCCGCCCCAATCGAAGAGGGAGCTGGCGATCTGGAGGATTTTCAGCCCAGGTGGTGGCGAAGCCATTCGCGGTTATTCTCCACCATATCCGGGTGCCAATCGTGGCCCCAATCGTATTCGGTCAGGGTCTTGATGCCGGGTAGCGCCTCGTAGATGGCCCGGACCGTATCGGGCCGACACGCGGGGTCCTTGAGCCCGAGGCTCACATGGGTCGGTACCTCGCATCGGGTCGCCACATAGGCGGTGTCGAAGTAGTTGACCGTATTGAGCACCCGCTCCTGACCAAGGGGAATGGTGCCCATGAAGTCGCCCAACTCTTTGAGCGGGTAGCGGTAGACCGAACCGGTGAGCGTGGTAGCGATGTTGCCCAGGAACGGCATATCCGCCGCGACCGCACGAATAACCCGACAAAAGGCACCCAGCCAGATCGAGATTCCTGCGCCTTGGCTCATCCCCACGGCGGCGATGCGGTTCTCGTCCGCCTCCAGTTGGGCCTGCAAGACCCGGGATGCGATCACTGCATTCTGAAACATCGTCCGGAAGACCCATGTCTCGGGATCACCCGCGCCTTCGGCGAAGTACCCCCGCTGGGTCATGTACTTTTCTTGGTGAAACGCCTCTTCGCCATGGAAGTTGAAGCTGAGGCTGGTGAACCCAGCCCTTGTGCCGTAGGCATCCGGAAGCTTGGACTCGCGTCCATAGGGAGGCACCCAGAGGAATGCCGGGTTGCGCCGCGCCCCTTCGGGATAGGCAATCCAGCCCTTCAGCCGGTTGCCTTTGATCCCACGGAAGTCGAGCGTTTCGACCGTGAAGCCGGGAAGATCGAACTCGTTTTTGAGCGAACGATAGTAGTCGAGCTTGGCCGCGTTGGCCTCCTCGGTGGTTGCGTCCCAAAACTCGTCGAAGTCTTCCGGTAAGTTCATGCTCCGACGGCGCGTTGCTTGGCCTCGATGTTCATGCCCGTCGTCATGAGCCAAGCGGTTGCGCGCTGAATCTCTTCAATAGGGCCTTCGAGGGTGATCTGGAGCCAGCCGTAGTCGGCATCGATGTTTGCCTTGATGACATTCACTCGGACATCGAAATCGTGCCCAATCTTCCAAATCCAAGGTTCGCCGACGTGATCGCGTCCCGCCGAAATTGTGAGTTCCACCCTCTCCATGAGAGTTCTAGGATACCTCTACCTCTGGTAGCAAGAAGAACGGCCAACTAGCCTAACCCTCGTTTGAAAGTGGACTTTCGCGTCAACTTTCATGGCACAATCTCGTAGAATAGGAAGTCGTCCGACTCTTTGGAGAGCCCACAGGTTCTGATGCGACGGCCCTCACGAGACAGTTCACCCATGCTTGACATTCGAAACCTAACCGCCCGAGTTGAAGACAAAGAGATCCTGAAGGGGATCAACCTGACCGTGAATGCCGGGGAGGTCCATGCCATCATGGGACCAAACGGTTCCGGCAAGAGCACTTTGGCCTCGATTCTCGCGGGCAAAGGCGGCTACGAAGTCACCGGTGGCGAAGTTGAATTCCTGGGCAAGGACCTCCTTGAGCTTGAACCGGACGAGCGAGCGGGCGAAGGCATCTTCCTCGCCTTCCAGTATCCGGTCGAGATTCCCGGCGTGACCAACACCTACTTCCTTCGCGCGGCGCTGAACGCAATTCGCAAGTACCGGGGCGAGTCAGAGATCAGCATGACCGACTTCATGAAGCACATCCGAGCCAAGGCGGAGATGATGGGCCTGGATTCGACCATGCTCTCGCGTTCGGTCAACGAAGGCTTCAGCGGTGGCGAAAAGAAGCGCAATGAAATTTTCCAGATGGCTGTGCTTGAGCCGAAACTTTGTGTTCTCGATGAGACCGATTCGGGGCTGGACATCGACGCATTGAAAGTCGTCTCGAGTGGCGTCAACACCCTGAAGGGGCCGGATCGCGGTGTCGTCGTGGTGACGCACTACCAGCGTTTGCTCAACTACATCGTGCCTGACTTCGTTCACATTCTGATGGATGGCCGGATCGTACGCAGCGGCGGCAAAGAACTTGCGCTGGAACTGGAAGAAAAGGGATACGGCTGGGTGGAAGAGGAACTCGCGGGAGCCCGATGAGCCAAGTGATGACTCCAAAGTCCTCGACAAACTTCCTCGAACACTTCGAGCAGCTGGAAGGGCTGCTCGGCACCTACGGGCCAAGTGACCTAGCCCAAACCCGGCGCGACGCGATTCGGCGGTTCAGTGAATTTGGGTACCCGACCACCAAAGACGAAGAGTTCAAGTTCACCCCGTTTCGTTGGGTGGAAGAGACCGCATTCGGCTTCGCCTACGGCGCGACGGTGACGCGGGCCGAGTTGGAAAGTCTGCCTCTTGGCGACCTTAGCGCTTCGACGATCGTCTTGGTGAACGGTCAGGTTGCGCCGGAACTCGAGACCCTGAGGGCGTTGCCGGATGGAGTCTTCTTTGGTTCGCTGGCCGATGCCTTTGAGGCCATTCCCGACGAAGTCGCCGCGCACCTGGGCAAGATTGCCACCCTCAACGGGAAGCTTGGAACGACCAACGACGAGCGATTTGTGGACCTCAACACTGCCTTTGTGGGCGAGGGAACCGTCCTCTTCGTCCCCAAGGGTGTCGCGCTTGAGCATCCGATCCACATTGTCCATGTCAACAAGGCCGATCATGGTGCGCTTGCGGCCCATTCCCGAACGCTCATTATTCTGGGCGAGAACGCCGAGGCCAAAGTGGTTGAAAGCGTCTTATCTCTGGAAGGTACGGCTTTTGTGAATGCCGTGACTGAGGTTCACCTTGAACGGCATGCGCGTCTTGAGCACATTACGAACCAAGACCAGAACTTGGATAGTGCCTTTGTCGCCAACCACGCTGTCCACCAGAACGCAAACAGCGTCTACCAGGCGTTCTCTGCTGCCTTCGGTTCGCGCCTCGCACGCATCGATCTCAATGTTTGGATTGCTGGGGAACACACCGAGACGTGGCTCAATGGCATGTATGTGGGCAAGGGTAACCAGGTTATTGACCACCACACGCGCATCGATCACGCTCAGCCAAACTGCAATTCGTTCGAGATCTATAAGGGAATTCTGGATGACCAGAGCCAGGGTGTTTTCAACGGCAAGATCTTTGTCTATGAGGATGCTCAGAAGACCGATGCGAAGCAGACGAATCAAGCTATTCTCCTTTCACCAACGGCAACCATCCATACCAAACCTCAGCTCGAAATCTTTGCTGATGATGTGAAGTGCACCCATGGTGCGACGATTGGCCAGCTTCGTGAGGATGCGCTGTTCTATCTCCAAGCCAGAGGGATTCCCAAGAATGAGGCTCGGTCTATCCTGGTCTATGCCTTTGCGGCTGAGGTGCTCGAGAAGATCACGATTGATGAAGTTCGAGAGCGTTTAGAGAAGCGTCTTTTCGAAAAGCTGAAGCTTGCCTGATGCCAACTATTGAAGAGCTATTCGATATCCTTCCTTTGAACCAAGCGATGCCGCACTTGGTTCCCACTGAGGTGTCTGAACATGCTCCCTTCGTGGCTTCGATTGAAGCGTCGCCCTTAGTTAAGGCTGGCTTATGGCTTTATGTTGACGAGCTTGAGAAGGCTCATGTGCTGGTCCAAGACCTCGACTCAGCTGAGGCTTGTGCTTGGCACGCAATCTTGCATCGACGTGAGGGCGACTTCTCGAATTCGAAGTACTGGTGGCACCGTGCCGGTCACTATGGGTCTTCCGAAGCTCTGGCTTTTGTGGACTTGGTTGCCGACCCGCATGTGGCCGATCCCTTTGGCCTGGTGGAGCAACAACGGAGAGAGTGGCTAGCACTCTTTGAAATCTGTCAAGCCTTGGAGGCAAAATGACTCTAACGAAACTTGATGTGA
>JBMOJD010000145.1:0-4795 GCA_049317025.1 Fimbriimonas sp.
CCCGAATCTTGACCAAATCTTGATGCCCGGGTCACCGATCTTGACCCGGCGTTGAATCCGCCTCATCATGACCGTGATATGAGCGAACCCGCGATTCTAAGTTCCAATGTTCCTGGCATTCCCCCTGGGAAGTTCGTGAAGTTTGGGGGCCGCTAATGACGGATCTGATCTTCATTGGCATTTCGATTCTCTTCTTTGCAATCGCCGTGGGCTGCGTGTATGCGCGCAAACTGCTTCGCGCCAGCTTGGGCGGGACAGATTACGATCTTTCGGAAGCCGTGGATGGTCAATCGGCCTTGAGGGAAGTCGCAACGAACGAGCCAGATATCGTCTTGCTGGACCTTGGCCTGCCGGACATGGATGGCCTGGAGGTGACCCGCCGATTGCGGGAATGGACCCAAGTGCCGATCATCGTCCTCTCCGCCCGAGGAATGGAGTCGGACAAGGTCTCGGCCCTCGACGCCGGTGCGGACGACTATTTGACCAAGCCGTTTTCGGTCAATGAACTGATGGCGCGCGTGCGCGTAGCGTTGCGGCACAAACGCACCCAGTCGAATCCGCAGGAAGCGGTCGTGATCCAGGCAGGGAGCCTCTCCATCGACTTGCCGAAGCGCCAAGTCTTCGTGGATGGAGTCGAGATCCATTTGACCCCGATTGAGTGGCGGCTCCTGTCCGTGCTCGCACGCCACGCGGGGTTGGTTCTGACCCACCGTCAATTGCTGGAAGAAGCCTGGGGGCCATCGTATGCCGACGAGTTGCATTACCTGAGGGTCTACATGGCCCAGCTCCGACGCAAGATCGAGCCAGAGCCCGCGAACCCGCGTTGGTTGACAACCGAGACCGGCGTCGGCTATCGCCTTCGGGCCTAATGCATGTCTTTGTCGCCGTAGAGGGTCTGGATGTAGGCAACTTGGCCGGTGTGGTAGGTCGCGTTCCAGCGGGGGTATTCGAGCATCTCCAGCTTGGTATGGTCGCGGCCTCCGTTGAAGGGCAGCCAGCGCTTCTCCAGGAGTTCTTCATCCTTCAGTCTGGCCGCCAGTTCGGTAAAACTCACGAACCTTGCGGTTGCCTGGGCTTCGCAGACTTCGACGCTGGTCCAAGAGGACATCAGCGCGAACTGCTCGGCCCGTTGCCCGTCGGTCATCGACTGGGCGGACAGGACTTGGACTGCCCAAGTTGGCGAGATGGCAATCTCCCGAGCCATGGCGAGAATGGTCTGGCCGGTTCCTTCGGGTTTCCACTCCAGCCGATCGGCGGGCACGGCCTTGACGTACCGAAAGAACTCATGAAAGGCCTCGCGAGAAACTTGGACAATGTGGTCTTGGATTCGCATTTCTTAAGACTTTTGTGGCAACGAGCCTTAATGCCAGGAGCAGACTATTTGGCGACATCATCTACTTTGTGCTTTTTGTATTCGAGATCGGCCAGTTGGATCTCGAAAGACTTCTGTGAGAACTTTTCTTTCTCAGCCTTCTCAAATATATCTGCTAAATTGCTGTAGTGAAAAATCCTTCGATCTGCGCCAGTGAAAAGGCTAATGCCCACTAAGCTTGCCGAAAGCTCCTCATGGAAATGGACGAGGTCCTTTGCAAAGCCAACGAGCTCGCTCGAGTTACTACTACCAAGTAGCTTCCATCGAAGTACTCTTGCCTCATGTCGAGCATACTGAGCTGCCAGGATGTAGTACTGCTTTATACGACGGTTTTGTTCAACTTCGTCACTAACACCGACGAGGATAGATTCAATTTCCTTCGGATTTGCCGCCCGCGCTAGGTCTGGAGAGTCCGCGCGGGCCATTCGAAACGCAATGATTCTCTCAATTTCGCGAAGGACGACATCTAGAGTTCGAAGGTCATTTTCCCGCTCCTGAGCCAAAAGCAACTGCCTTTGGTTTCGTTGCTCCAAATCTTTGCTGAGTTGGATGCTCTCAGCAGTCTTATCAAGACTCTTCTTGGCGGTCCATGCAATGTATGCTGTTGCGCCAAAGCCAAGTACTTGCGTTAGCACTCTAAGCGATTCCAGAATAAATGCTTGTTGTTCCATCGGTTACACGATCCAGTATAGTCTCCACCTAGACCACTTTTACCATAATTCTAGCAAGAAACTGAATCAAGCACAGTGGAATAGTAATGGGTTCTTCAATCTCGGATCACGGGCTGGCGGAAGTCGCGTTCGACCATGTCGTTCGGATCGGTTGAGACCTTCTCCGCGTCGCGCCAGAGCCAGCGCATCATGTCCGGCATGATGAGGCCGCCGAACTTTTGGCCGTGGTTGTTCATGCCCCAGGTGTAGTTGACATCGTAACCCTTCTTCACGAGGGCGTCTTTGATGCGGACGTTCTGCAGGAACCAGTCCCAGGTGGGGTCATAGACGCCGTTTCGCATGCCTCGGTTGTCGTTGCGGCCATCGCAGAGGTAGATGCGGATGGGCTTCTTCTTGGTGGCGAGAATCTTGTCGGTGTAGGTGTGGCCGCCGCGGATATTGGTGAAACTGCCGACATTGCTGAGGACCTTGCGGAACTCGTTTGGCTTTTCCCAGGCGACCATGAAGGCGGCGATCGCGCCGGAGCTGGAGCCGCCGATGCCGCGCATCTCGGGGTCCTTGCTGATGTTGTAATCCTTGTTCAGAGCGGGCAATAGCTCCTCGGTGATGACGCGGGCGTACTTGCCGTCGGGCGTGTTGTACTCCACCCCTCGGTTGGTGAATCCATCGCCCCAACCGTTCTCGCGTGAAGGTTCCTTCTGCTCGGGCGTCCGGCCCGGGTTGATGAAGACCCCGATCATGACCGGGATTTCGCGGCGATAGATGAGGTTATCCATGACGAACTGAGCGCGCATCTCGCCGCGCTCATCCTTGAAGGCCTGACCGTCTTGGAAGACCATGAGGGCGGCGGGCACCTTGGGATCGTATTGGGCGGGGACATACACCCAGTAGGTCCGCTGAGTGCCGGGGTAGACGTCACTCTTGATGACAAACGGCCCGCGAATCTCGCCCTGGGGCACACCCGGCTGGGCCATGGAATCCGGCCCAAGGCGATACTGCGAATCGGGATTCGCCCGCTCGAAGGCCTTTTGGCCAATGGCGGTTACGGCGACACCTGTTAGAACCAACGCGATTGCGACACTTGTTTTCATCTCAAGGACCTCGAACCTGTTGTTTACCCAATCTGGGCGTTTTGGCCCCTGCGCTCTGCGCAAGGGGCACCATCTCGGATCTCAACTCAAGAACGCCTGGGCGTGAACATGAGCAAGTTGCCGAGGTGCTCATACCCAAGGCTGCTGTACAGTTTGGAGCCCACTGTGGTCGCCAGCAGCACACTGTTCTCGATCCCATAGCTCTTGTCGTCCTTGAGCATGGCGGTCAGGAGGGCGGTGCCGATGCCTTGGCGGCGGTGGCCCTCGTTCACGAACATGTTTGAGACCCACCGGTCCGGGCCGGCGGCGACACTTTTGACATTGCCGACGAACTCGCCTGCGATGGTGGCCACATAGAGTCGAACGTCGGCGTTGCCCTCGTGGATGTGGTGGGGCAGGATTTGTCTGGCCCCGGCGGCCCTGTTCAGGCGGTCGGCTTCGTCTCGGTCCAGCACACGGTGGATTTCGACGGGCGACTCTCGGTCGGGGAGCGACTTCAGATCATGCGTCATCATCGGTTGGACGCCGGTGTAGCGGTAGCCCATGGCTTTGTAGGCGTTCTTGGTCAGGAGGATGTCCTCCGCCGCCGGGAGCAGGACGCACACCCAAGCCCATTGGCCGTAAGCCCGGATCTCCTCCTGGGCTTCCTCGGGTGTGAGGCCGCAGACGATGATCTCTTGCTTGCGTTCATCCCGCGGGCGGGGGGCGTCGCGGAGGACCCAGAGGCGGCCTACTTGGTGGATTTCGTAGGGATGGGTGAAGCTGCGCGTGGTGCTGAAGCCCTGCAGAAACACCCCCATTGCGCGCACCATGTCCATTCGGGAGACGATATCACATCGTCATGGGTCGTCGGCTCTTGGTGCAAAATGTTCAACAATGGCCGAACACACCGAACTTAAGACTGCCCTGAAGCACCAATACCACGCCTCCTTGGCCATGCTGAAGCAGGCCGTGGTGCTTTGCCCGGACGAGGTCTGGGTCGCGGGAGAGGCACCCCGATTCTTCTGGCGAATCGTCTACCACACGCTGTTCTATACCAATTGGTACATGCAGGCGAGCTCGGCGGATGCTCAGCATTGGGAGCACGACCGGGATGGGGCGGCGAACTTGCACGAGGCGACCGATTTTGGCGACGCTTACACCAAGGAACAGCTTCTGCAGCTTT
The DNA here is from genome assembly GCA_049317025.1 of Fimbriimonas sp. Taxonomy (GTDB): domain Bacteria; phylum Armatimonadota; class Fimbriimonadia; order Fimbriimonadales; family Fimbriimonadaceae; genus Fimbriimonas. Next base: position 4,300 of record JBMOJD010000145.1, read on the forward strand.
TGGACTCGGTGGATGCGGGCGTGGATGGCTTGGTGGACGTCATGGACCTGAGCGCGCCGACTTCCGGGTTCAGTTGGTACAAGATGCCGAAGCTTGAGCATCAGTTGGCGAACCTGCGGCACATTCAGCAGCACGTGGGTCAGCTGGCCGAGATTCTGCTCGCGAACGGCATTGATACCAACTGGTTCGGTCGCCAGCCGGCTACCTCGGAGTAGATGATGCAAGAAGCCTGGCGACATCGGGTGGACGTGCCGGGCGAGAGCATCCCGGTGACGGTGGCTTTCGATCCCGCGCCTTCGGGTGATGCGGTTGTGGTGCTGGGCCACGGGGCGGGCTCGCACCTGGACCACGCCACGATCACGGGCATCGCGGCGAGCTTGCGCGAGGTCGGGATCTCGACGGTGCGCTACAACTTCGTCTACAGCGAGGCGAAAAAGGGGCCGCCCGACCGCATGCCGCGGCTGATCACCTGCCTCGGGGCGGTCGTCGCGCACGT
>JBMOJD010000146.1:0-4712 GCA_049317025.1 Fimbriimonas sp.
GGCGGGACCATCACCTTCTGAATCCCGAGTGGCTGGCCGACCACGGGTGGGGATGCGAGCAAGCCCCATGTGACCACGCCATCGGCGCTCTCAGGCTCAAGCATGTTGAAGATGAGGATGCCGAGTGGCTGGCTCGTGCGAACGAGGAACGATCCGGAGGGAATGTCCGTGGTCACCGGGCGAAAGGCACCTTCGATGGTTGAGAGCCGCCGGCCCTGGAATGGCTGGGCGTCGGTTTTGACTTCGCTGACCTGGAACTGGAGGGAATCGATCCGCGCGGGCGCGATGAATCTCTCGACTGCGACGCCATGCCGTTGCAGTAGGGCGACCAAGGCTGTCTCGCTGGCCGGGATCAGGTAGGCGGCGGGGAACTTGGCGGTTCGGGTCGCTCGGAAGCGGTCGTAGATCGGGACCTTGGTTCGGTAGAGGTCCAGCGGGCGGCCCGTGTGGCGCGGCTTGCCTGGCTCGGGGGTGCGCTCGATGATGACCTCCTCGACGCCTCGGGGTGCCATCTCGAACCGAACGCCCAGCTCCGGGGCCTTGGCTGGGTCAAGCCCCCAAGCTACGACCTGAGCGTCGGCATCGCGATTCATTTGCATCAGCTTTTTGGGGTCGCGCATGGCGTGGGCGATGACGGCGCGGACGAAGCGCTCCGTTGCCACGACTCGATCCCGGAATGTGATGTAGGTTGCGGCCTCGGAGAGGATGCCCGGGCGGTTGCGAAGGCCGGCGTAGTTGGTCATGTAGCGGCCGCCTTCGCCGAAGGTGGCCCAGGCGAGCTTGCCTTCGCGATTGATGATGTCGCCGTAGTCGAAGAGTTCGGTGCCGAATTGCTTTCGGATTTCGCGCCGAATATCGGGGAGCATCTTGTCGCGGCTATAGGCAAGGATTGGCGCGAGGGTGTTTGGGTTGGCGGGGGGCGAATAGGTGAGATCGTAACCGTGGCGGGTTCCGTTGGTGGTGTGGAGGTCCATCATCAAGTCCGGCTCCCACTTCGTGTAGACCGAGGCGAGAAGGGCACGAAATTCGAGTGAATCCGCCTTGATTCCGTCGCGATTGAGGTCGAAACCCTCGCCGCTGGCGCGGAGGCCGACTGATTCTGGGCCGTTCTGGCCGGGGCGATTGCGGGCTTGGGGGCCGAATTTCTCGTTGCCGTCGATGTTGTAGATGGGCGTGATGAGGAAGATGGCTCGGTCGAGGACACCTTTCTTCTCTCGGCAAAGATCGCGGAGTATGGCGAGGATCGCCTCTTTGCCTTCGACTTCGCCCGCGTGGATGTTGGCCTGGATGTAGAAGATCGGCTTTCCGCTTCGGCGGGCTTCGGTCGGGCTGGTCACGATGGGGCGCGAGGCGATCACTAGGGGCATGGCGCGGCCCTCCTTGCTTGTTCCGATCGTGCTCACGGCGATGGGCGCGCCATTGGCCTGTAGCGCGCGTAGGAACTCTAGGACGTCGGCATAAGTCGAAGTCTCTGTATAGGCGGTGCGCTCGGCCCTGGTTTGCGGCCAGTCTTGCGTTTGTTCCGCAAGGGCATGGCCAATAGTGAGGGTGAGAAGGATCGGGATGGAATGCCTGCGCAGGTTCATCTGTGCTTCATTATCGCCTCTCGACTTGCGGGTGCGAAAGTTTTGGCATGGCCGACGGCATTTTGAAATCAGCAAGCTTCAAAAATCTGTCGATTTGGTGTAGCATGAACTGATTCGATGGTGCTACCGTCCTATATTGAACGCGCCCCGCTTTGTACGGGAACTTTCCCGAGGAACTCATGAAAAGTCTGAAATCATCCTCTATTCTTTTGGCCGCATTCCTAGCGGCGATTGGCCAAGCCAAAATCTTCGTTGAGGACCCAGGGGTCCTTGAGTTCTCGGGTGAAATGATTGTTCGCCCGCTCCAAGTTGAGGCCCTTGCGGCCAAGGGAATCACTGGTCGCTCGGCCCAGTTGGTGATCTCACGAGCCCGCCAGCGACTTCTGTCGCTCACGCGACGGTACGAGGCTGCGACCGACGAGTACATTATTAAGGTCCCTTACGTGACGACGGAGAACCGTCTTGCCGCCGACCTGATGAAGACCGGCGACTATCAGTACGCCGAGCCGAACTGGGTCTGCTACCCGGCGCGAGTTCCGAATGACCCGCGATACCCGGGTCAATGGCACCACCCAGTCATCCAGACGCCCCGGGCTTGGGACCTCTGGACCGGACGCTCCAACTTTATCACCGCTTATGTCGATACCGGCATTCAGCGAACGCACCCGGATTTGGCTCCGAACCGAATCTCGGGATACAACTCCTACGACGACAAGACCGAGGTTGCGGGTGGTGACGTTGAAGATATGAACGGCCACGGCACCCACGTATCCGGTTGCGGATCGGCAATTGGTAACAACGGACTTGGAGTTGCGGGAGCAGGCTGGAACTTCAAGATCTTGTTTGTGAAGTGCGTTGGCAGTGCCAACGGCTCGGCTGGTTCCACCACCCTTGATGCCATTCTCCGTGGTTGCCGATGGGCGGCTGACAATGGTGCCAAGACGGTTAGCGCAAGCTGGTCGGGTGTGGATGCAGCGCCGGTCGGACAGACCGGAACCTACATCAAGGGCAAGAACGCCCTCTTCTTCTATGCGGCTGGAAACGACAACCGCGACCTCGGTGCCCTGAACTACCGCGACACGATCGTGGTCGGTGCTTCGAACCAGGCCGATACGAAGGCTTCTTTCTCGGCTTATGGCCGGGGAATCGGCGTCTTCGCCCCTGGTCAGGACATCCTGAGCACCGTCGTGGGATCGGGTTATGCCGAGAACAGCGGTACTTCGATGGCGACTCCTTTGGCGAGCGGCGTCACCGCCCTCATCTGGTCGGTCAACCCTGCGCTGACTGCTCAGCAAGTTCAGAACATTCTCTACACGACGACCGATAACATCGGACCGGTCGCGACCTTTGGCAACGGCCGAGTAAATGCCTTCAAGGGCGTCAAGGCCGCTTTCGCGACCCTTGGCCGCGACATTGCTCCGAACGGAGTTTCGACCTACGTCGGCAACTTTGTTGGTGGCGGTCTTGCCCAGATCATCACTCCAGGACTGACCAAGAGCTACGATGTGGCATCGGTCTCGAGTTCGCCCGCAGGCCATGTTGCTGGCGTCGCAGTGGACTTCAGGTCGGATGTTGACCGCTCGCAAGTGACGAGCCTCAGCGCGGTCTTTGATGCTTCGACTTCGGTGAACCAGCCGACGACGGCCATGTTCTACTTCTGGAACTACAACACCAACGCCTACGACTTGGTTGCCGCCAACCCCGTGGTCGCTGGTGGCTCGCTGGGAATCAGGGTGAACACCACGAATCCTCAGAACTATGTCTCGGGCAACCGAAGCATTCGGGTTCTGGTCCGCTCGAACGTTCAGCTTCGACGCGGTTCGCCTTACATCCTGAAGGTGCACTTCGCCAAGCTGATCCTGGCTTCGCTGCCAGACTGAGCCTACTGGCCCTCCTCACTTTGGTCTTCGGGCCATAGTGAGGGGGGCTTCGTCATTTTTGACTGCCTTCAAGAGGGAATACTTTGCACCCCAGAACAAGAAATCTCGCGATCGCGGCAAGCTTGCTCGGCATCGTCGTGGTGGCGGTGGCACTGAAGGGGAACAATCGGGAGCCGTTTCTGACTCCGCCCCTTCCCGACCAACTTGTCCCTGTGTCTATTTCGGAAGCCGAATTTGATGCCGCATTCCCCTTAGCAAAGAAGCCGAACGCGGATATCTTTGCCTGGAAGACCGGAACCAAGGCCCGGCTGTCCAAGGGTCTGGTGACCTTTGAAGCCAAGGACCTCGCGCTCAACGGCGAGGATGTGGTGCTCGCAACCTACACGGAGAAGAAGACCGGCTTACGGCTGGAATGTCTCTATGTTTTTGGTCCGGGCAAGAATCGCAACGACGGCACGTTGCTGAGGTACCTGCAGAGCTTACGGGGCATTTCGGCCGTGGACCAGTCAAGCTGGGGAATCGGGACGGAAATGCAGTCGATGCTGGTGCGAGGCGAGGATGACGAGCTGAATCGAGGGATCTATTCGTTCTTCCAACCCTGAACTTGGGTTTTAAAGACCTCGGCGAAGGCCTCGTGGCCCCAGATTGACCATCCCGAATAGGTCGCCCCTCGGAAGACCTCGGTCGGGTTGACGAGCGGAGCGCGCACCGGCAGGCTTGCTTGGAGGAGTGCGGCCTTCGATGTGAGCCGCAGGGCGCAACCACAAACCTTGTCGCCGGTTCGCTCGTCCACGATATCGTTGACCGATCGGCTCACGAAGCAGTCGAACGCACGGCCATCTTGGGCGACGTGGCGTGAGCCTTCAACCAAGACGGCGGGCAGCCCGCACAGGCGCAAGGCCCGTATGAGAGGGGCAGTTAGCGCGCGGTAGGCCACTTTGACACTGCGGACCTCCCCCGGGAGATGAGTCAGGGGGACGGCCAAGGCGACGGTGACGTCGTGGCCATGCAGCACGGCTTTTCCGCCCGTTGGCCGCACGACGTGGGGGAATGCGGGATCTACAAGGACATCCTCGGGCTTCTGGAACCGGCCTAGAGAGGCCCACGGGCCGTCCCAGCCATAGACTCGGTGGACGAGGTGGCCCTGCTCTGCTCTCGCGAGAAGCTCGACATCGAGGGCCATGTTCTTCTCGCCGTCGGCGGTTGGCAATAGCGGCACCTTGGGCTTGGGTGCAATCGGGCGCTG
>JBMOJD010000147.1:0-4512 GCA_049317025.1 Fimbriimonas sp.
AAACTCCTCGGGAATGTGGACCAATCGACAATTAGGTTCACGTTCCCTATTTTTTGTTTGGGAGTCGCGGGGGGCCTGACGCACGACGCGGCACGCGAAGCGACGAAATGCCGTCATAACCATTCCGACCGGCGTCCCGCGCCCCGCGTCTAGCGCTCCCACTAGAGACTAATTCTCCAGCGTAGGGTTGCCCGCCAGACCCATGAGGGCCCGGACGCGCTCGTCGGTGCTTGGGTGCGTGCTGAAGAGGCTTTGCGCCCGCTCGGCCATCTTCAGCGGATTCACGATGTAGAGGTGCTGGGTCGCCCGGTTGGCGGCTTCTAGCGGCTCAGGATCGCGGGCAATCTTTTGCAGCGCCCTCGCGAGGCCCTCGGGATAGCGCGTTAGCTCCGCGGCGGTGGCGTCGGCGAGAAACTCGCGACGGCGGCTGACGGCGAGCTCTAGCAGCTTCGAGAACACTGGGGCCAAGATCGCGAGCACGATGCCGATCACCATGAGAATCGGGCCGAGGTTGTTGTCACGATCATTGTCGCGGCGGCGACCACCACCGTACCAAAGGCTGTGCAAGTAGAAGTCCGAGATCAAGGGAATGAGGCCAGCGATGATGCAGATCGTGGACATGAACCGGATATCGTAGTTCCGGATGTGCGCCATTTCATGGGCGATCACGCCTTGTAGTTCGTCACGGTCGAGCTTGGCAAGGAGCCCGGTGGTAACGGCGATGACGCCATTCTCAGGGTCGCTGCCGGTAGCAAAAGCATTGGGGGCGGAGTCATCGATCACCATAATGGTGGGCAACGGCAGGCCTGCCGCGATGGCGATTTCCTCGGTCACATTGCGCAACTGGCGATCTTCGGGTCCGGTGGCTTCGCGGACGCCCGACATGCGTAGGATCAGCGCGGGCCCCTGGAAACGGGCGAAAATGGCCGACCCCACGCCAAGCAGCAACGAACCAACCAGACCCACCGGCCACAGCTTGGGATCGTACGACCCGACGATGACGGTCCCAAGGACGGTCAACAAGACGACGAGGAGGGCGGCGTAGAAGAGGCTGAGCCGCTTATTTGCCTGAATCTGCTCTTGGAGGGTTCTTCGCACGTTCGAAAGGGTCCTACGTCAGGACGCCCCGAAGGGATGCGCCCAAAAGGATGGAATTGGCTAGAACCCGTGCACCAGAAGCGCCCCGAAGTGGCCCGCCGCGCCGACGAGAACCGCCGCCAGAAGCAGAGCAATCACGTAGCCCGCGCTCTTGGGGGTTTGCCGCCATCGCCAGAGCGTGACGCCAACCATAAGGCCGGTTGCCGAAAGGGCAAGGATGGCGTGAACTAGCGCAATTCCTTGCCAGCCATAGCTCATGCGGTTCAGGGCAAAGAGGCCAGTGGGCACGACCGCCAGGGTGCTGATGGCCCCGCCCGCCATGGCCCAGAAACCGGCTTGGCGGAGGTCCCGTCGATCTTGCCGCAGACCGAGGAGTTCGAGAAAGGTCCCGAACAGAAACAGCGCGATGGGGAAATGGACGAAGAGCGGGTGCCACGAGTGGGTCGGCCACAGGAGGTCGGCGATGCCCTTTTCCGGCGTTTTCCCGGCGTCTTTTGCTTTCGTGTTACTGTTGGCGTCGCCAGGCAGCGTTCCCGCTTGGATTTCCTCAAGGTTCGGCGTGCCATCACCGTCGGAGTCCTCGTTGTCCAGGGATTTGAGGAGATCGGCGGTGAGGATGGATGTGTTGGCGCGGTCGAGCGCACCCTCGACGGCTTTGCCAAACGAGTTACGCATCGGTGGCCCCGCATGGCACGTGATGCACGTGGCGAGGGGCGAACCGTCTTTGATGCCGTACGTCGCGCGGAAGATTTCGAGGTTCTTCGGGGTGGCCTGGGCAAGGCTCGCAGCAAAAAGGAGGCCCGCGACCGGGAGAGCGAAACGTAAACGCATCACCCTGGTAGACGTGCTCAGTTAGGCAAAGTTAGGTTGCGGGCGAAAAATGTTGCCATGGCTGCCGAAATGGGCCCAGAGCCCATCGGGGGTTCCCGGCACCATTCATAATCAAAGAAAGTCCGGTCCAACTTTGGGCCGCAAGCCTCAGACTAATGTTCCGAAGGAAAAGACCTAGGACCAAAGGAACTGAAGCCCCCGGTCACGAGTTAGGACATTATCGGCCCGCACGGAGACCTCGCCAACAGATTGGCAACACAACTCATGAGCAACACTTTGGACACTATCGACAACCGCGATGAAGCACGATTCAACGAACTTGTTCGCAACACCTACCGCAAGGTGTTCAACATGGCGTTTCGGCTCGCTGGCAATCGACCGGACGCCGAAGACCTGACTCAGAATGCGTTCACTCGCGCCTACCGCTCATTCAAAGACTACGAAGGCGATCGGCCGTTCGAGAACTGGATCTATCGCATCGTGACCCGCCTCTTTCTCGACCTCTTGCGCAGCCGCAAGCGCCGACCCCAGGCCCTCAGCTACGATGCCCCGGTCAATCGCGAGGGTGGAGACGATAGCCTGTATTACGAGCTCGCCGACCACTCGCCGAATCCCGAGCAAACCATGGTGCAATCGCACTACAGCGAAGAGCTTCAGAAGGCGCTCGATGCTCTTTCGGATGAGCAGCGGTTGCTGGTAACCCTGGCTGACGTCGAGGGCGTTCCCTACGCCGAGATTGCGAACCTGATGGGCGCGCCGGTGGGCACCATTCGATCGCGCTTGCACCGGACCCACAAGCTCCTCCGCACCAAGTTGGAGGCAGCCAAGCACGCGACGATGGTCGCGAGCATGGCGGCGATGGTCCTCAGTCACTGATTGAGGTTTTGACCGCCGATCTTGAATTGAATGGTTCCGCTTTGGTCGGTGCGAATTGACTTCGCGCCGAGTTCTTCTACTCGTTTCAGGGTCTTTTGCGAGGGGTGGCCATACCGGTTGCCCCTTCCCGCGCTGAAGACCACCCATGTCGGCCCCACCGCGCCAAGCCAGGTGGCGCAGCTTGACGTCGCACTGCCGTGGTGACCGGCTTTCAGGACGTCTCCTTCCCACGGGAGTCCGGTAGCCAGGGCTCGGCGTTCCACATCTTCAGGGGCATCTCCGGTGAGCACCACCGCGCCTGCGGGAGTCGTCACTCGCATCATGACCGAGCCGAGGTTGTCGTTCGTGGTCCCAGCTTCGACGGGTGGACACCAGAAGGTCGCTTGCCACGAGCCAAAGTCGATTTCGCCACGCTCGGGGAGCCAGACGATGTCCCCTTTGTCGACTTTGGCTTGGATCAGGATATCGGCCAGCTTCTTGTCGTTTTCAAACTCAGCCGAGGTCCAGATTTTGGCATTGGGGAATCGCCTCCTGACGGCACCAAGCCCGCCAACATGGTCGAGATCGGGGTGAGTGAGAAGGATGGCGTCTATGTGGTCTACGCCTCGCCGACGAAGCTCAGGCAGGACCATGCGCTCGCCTGCATCGAATTTCTCCGAACTGGGGCCGACATCCACCAGGACATTGGCATTGCCGGTGCGGAGCAATGTACAGTCGCCTTGGCCGACCGAGATGAAGACAACCTCTTGAGGATCGGTAGCGCTGTACGAAAGCCAGAAGCCAAAGCCGAGAGGAAGCAGGCAAAGCAAGAGTTTAGGTTGTTTCAAGACGCTTCCTCCACCATATCAGACCAACACAATAGTAGGGTATCCAAAACCAGATCGGAATAGCGGGAAGATCCGTGCTTGCCCAAGACAATGACCCAAGAGAATCCACCACATACATGAGCCAACCGCACAGTGGCGCGTACAGATTGCTCAGTACCCAAGCCGATAACTCCGGTCGAAATGTTGCTAGCCCTTGTGCCAGCATCGGAAAAATGATGAGAGGAGGCAACACTGGGACAATCATGAGGTTCGCGAGGACGGCAATGGTGGCGAAGGTTCCGAACCAATAGGCGATGATCGGAGTAGTGGCATAGATGGCGACAATCGAAGCCTGGCCTGCGGCAACAGCCTTTCGCTTGAACCTTTGGAGGGCATCGACACTATCATCGGATCGGTTGTTGATCAAAGTGATCAAGCCCAGCATTGCCGCAAAGGATAGCTGAAAGGAAGGCTCGAAAAGACCCGCTGGGCTCACTGCCAGAGCAATAAGAGCGGCACAGCCCAATGCACACAAACCATCTGGTTCTCGCCGTAACACATACGCCCAAAGAAGCACCATTGCCATGAAGACAGAACGAATGATGGGAGGATTCAGGCCCGTCGCTATCGCATAAAGGACTAGAATCCCAAAGAGTACAAGCAATCTCCACTTACGACCCAAAGGCAACAATGCCCCCAGCACAAAGTCCAGGAATACCGCTAAGATCGCGACATGGGCACCGCTGGCGGAGATGATGTGAACAGTCCCCGTTCGCCTCAGGTTGCCGTAGAGCTCTGGGTCGAGAGCACTGGCCATATTGAAACACAGGGCATCGGCAACCGTGGCAATCCTCTCCGGGAGCACTCGCCGGAGGGCAGATCGGTAACCCATTCTCCAATC
>JBMOJD010000148.1:0-4465 GCA_049317025.1 Fimbriimonas sp.
TAGCCCTTCATCGCGCCGATGATGACTTCTTGGAGGACCGTCGCGCCGCCGCGCTGGAGGCGGAGCATGACCTTGGTGCCGGGACGCTGGCCGAACATGACACGACCAAAATCGACCGAATTGCGCACCTGACTGCCCCCAATTTCAAGCAAAATGTCGCCCGCCTGAAGGCCGACCTTGGCAGCCGGACTCTTGGCGAAAACCGTCTGGATCAGAGCCCCTCCCCCCGGATTGTCGAGGCACTGGACCCCGAGGGCGGGATAGAGCACTTGACGATCTGTGGAAAGGAAACCAGCGACGACCCGCTGCAACACCTCGGTGCCGACGCTGTAGGCGACCGTCATCTGGGCCGGGCCAATCTGGTAGCGCTGGGGGACCGGAATGGCGATCGTCGGACTTTGGAGCAGGCTTCGGGCTCCGAACTGGGTGGGGCTAGCGTCCACTCGCTCCAATGCCGCCCCGAGCAGCCCGGCAATTTGACCATCGGTTGTCAGCAAGACAGTGCCCGTCAGCGAAGCCTGCGCGGATTCAAACCGAAGCTCCGAACTGGGCAGAAATCGCGTATTGACCACGGCCATGCGCGTCCCCGTCACATACTCGGCTCGCGAGGCAGAAAAGCCATAGGAGGAAATGAGCGCCGTGCCCCGGGGGATGTCGTTCGACGCAACCCGCAGCGGACGCGGACCCACCGTCCAGGGCTGAGCCTGCAAAAGGACCATCTGCGAGATCGAATCCGAAGCAACGAGGGCGAGGCGGATTCTGCGACCATCCGAAAGTTGCCCGGTCAGGTTGTTCGCGGTCACGACGTCTTGGTGGGCCAAAAAGAGGCCATTTTCGTCGATAAGCACGACCGATCCTCGGGTTTGCCCGTTGGCAGCAACGATGCTCGCGATCGAAGGGGCAATGCGTAGCCAAGCCGCCCGCTCGGCATCGCCAAGTTGGTGGCCAGGGCTGGCCAGAGCGAGCACACAACTAACCGCCGACAAGTACATTCTTAGTGCTGTTTACCTCGGTCGCAATCGGGAGCCCGGTGTTTGCGTCCTTTTCGCTTTGAATCAGGATAACGGTGGATTCCTCTTCGACCGGCGACGCTGCCATGGCGTCCGCACTCATCGAGGGAGCCGTTTTCGCCGCCCGCATTCCGCCCCGGCTTCCCAGGTTCGCTTCCTCGGCTCGATCACGCAAGTTCGAAACCTGAGGCGCGTAAGCAAGCGTCATCTTTGGGCCTTCGACCTCAAGCGACACCGCAGTTTCGCGGCTGATCGGATTTCTGACTCGTCGACTTGGGGCCGGACTGTTGACTGCAACACTCTTCGGCGGCGTCTTCGCGAGAATATCCGAAGCCGTCGAAGGCACCTTCAAGCGGAAGGGCTCGGCTTGGGCAACTGGCTCCTGAACCATCAACTGAGGCTCGACACGGGCCATCGACTTTTGGACCTGCAAGAAAACGACCGCCGCCATGGCCGCCGTCAGCGGCATCCAAAGCCAGCCCCAACGGGGCGCAACCGGCTCGGGCCGCAGGCCGCTGGAAAGGATTGCATCGCGCAGCCTCTCGGTCGAAATCTGGTCTTCGGGGATCTCGCGGAGGTCCTTCAGGCCGTCTTTGATCCAGCTCAACTGGGAAAAGACCGCTTCCTCGTCGCGATCAAGGTGTTGCGGCGCGGAAGAATCGCCGAATGCAACCCCAATGATTTCGTCTTCGCGTCTTTGTTTCACTTTGATTCCTCGGCCAAAAATGGTGCGATGCGATCGCGCAGGGCGCGCCGAGCCCGGAGCACGCGGAGCTTCGCTCCTCCCACCGTACACCCGAGAATACTTGAGATTTCGGAGTACTCGCGCTCTTCGATGTCCCGCAGGACGATCATGGTGCGATGGTGGGCCGGTAGGGCCGCCATCGCGATGCGCAGGACCTTCTTTCTTCGGTCGTGTTCTAGGTTGTCGACGGGGTCTTCGGTGGAGCCAACCGTCATCCAGTCCAATCCCGCCGTGGCTTCCTGCTGCTCAAGGTTCGAGCGACGTTGCGACATTCTTGCTTGGTCGGTGCAGAGGTTGGTGACGATGCGCAACAGCCAGGTCGTGAACTTCGCCTCATCGCGATAGCGGTGGAGGTTCTGATAGGCCCGTAGGAACGACTCTTGGACGATATCCTCGGCATCATCGCGTCGCCCCGCCATCTGGTAAGCGAACCGATAGACCAACGTGCGATGCCGCTCGAACAGGGTTTCGAAAGCGCGAAAATCCCCGTCCCGAGCGCGCTTCACCAGCGCGACGTCGCTATCCATGTCCACGCGTCCGCTGAGCGACGCACCAAAACTCACTGTTGCAGTATCTACCACGATGGATCCTTGGGATAGGCCCATTCACTACGACGTGGGGGCAACGGAGATGTTTCACCCTAGGCCTCAACTCGAATCCAAGAGCCCACTTCGCGGATCGATTCGAGCGCGCGGATGCGGGCGAGGGCGGCCTGAAAGTCCCGTTCCAGGCATGGGTGAGTGAGGAAAACGATCTCGCCTTCCCCAGGCCCCAGAGTGCGCATCTCCATGGCCGAGAGCGAGACTTCGCATTCGCCCAGTTCGGCGGCAACATGGCCAAGCACCTTGGGGCGGTCCGCCACTCGGAGTCTCAGATAGTACGGAACTTTGACCCCATCCATCGGCTCGGTCTCGAAGCCGAAATCCCATGGGATCGCGCTGCCCGAGCCACCGACCGAGATGTTTCGGCCCACGTCGATGAGGTCGCCAATCACCGCTGAGGCAGTCGGGTCGGAGCCCGCGCCGCGACCGCTGAACATGAGGTCACCGACGAAATCGCCCCGCAGCCAAAGGGCGTTGTAGACATCGTTCACCGCCGCCAACGGGTGGCTGGTGGGAATCAGGGCCGGATGCACCCGGACGCGGACGCGGTCACCGACTGGCTCGACGATGCCGAGGAGCTTGATGCGGTAGCCGAGGACCTCGGCGTAATGGATATCCGTCTTGGTGATCGCGCGAATGCCTTCGCGGTAGACCTCGGCGACGGGCACTTGCTTGCCGAAGGCAATGGAGGCGAGGATTGAGATCTTGTAGACCGTGTCGAACCCGTCGACGTCGTTGGTGGGGTCGGCTTCGGCGTAGCCCTTGGCTTGGGCCTCGCGCAGGACGTCCTCGAACTCGGCCCCTTCCTCGGTCATTTTGGTGAGGATGTAGTTCGTGGTTCCGTTCAGAATCCCCATCATCTTCAGCACGTCGTTGCCAGCGAGCTGGTGCTTCAGGGGCTGGACGATGGGGATGCCACCGCCGACGGCGGCTTCGTAGTGCAGGTCCAGGCCCTTGGCCTTGGCCAGGTGCACCAGCCGCGCGCCTTGCTTGGCCATCAATTCTTTGTTCGCGGTGACGACGTGTTTGCCATTGTGGAGCGCGGTTTCGACCAGGCGCTCGGCCGGGTCCACGCCCCCGATCAGTTCGAGGACGACGTCGATGGTGGGGTCGTTGACCACCGAATCCACATCGGTTGTGAAGATCGCTTCGGGGAGGTTGCGCGGCTTCGAGGCATCGCGCACGGCGATCTTGACGACCTCAAACGGCAGCCCCGCCTTGCGCGCAATCGCGGCCTGGTTGTCTTGCAGCATCCGGTACGCCCCCGTCCCCACGGTGCCAAACCCCAACATCCCAACCCGAATAACCTTCCCGCTTAGCGACATTCCCCCGAATTATGAGCGAATCTGCCACCCCGAGTCGCAGGATCGCACACGGCATCTCCCTTCCCGATTGATCTTCCGGGGGCCAAGTTGAGCGTCAGGCGACGAACCTACAAACGAGCAGCGAGTATGGCGGACTGAATTTTTGGCTTAATTTTGGTGCGCTCTACGGGGTGCCGCATTTATTAAGCGCCTCTGGCGTGCTCACATCTGGCTTAGCGCGGTGCCACGGTTTAGTCAACCATGAGGCAGCCTAGGCATACCATAGGCGAACGGATGGGTGGGGTGGAGGTTGCGCAGTTGACGGTTGCGGTCCCAGCCTTGCCAGATCTGGTGGAACCAGTTCGGGACGACCTCGTCGCGGTGGCTCCAGGTGGTGAGTTTGCGAAGGATACGCTCGTCGGGGCCAGCGTAGCTTAGGTGGTGGAGCAGGCCGAAGTCTTCGGACAGAACAAGCTCGCGCCCGCCGGCGGATGTCGTGGTGCTGCACCAAGGCGAGGTTGACGAGGACGATGGGGTTGAGGCGTTCGCGGGGGCGGATGGCATAGTCGGGCGACTTCCAGTAGGTCTCCATCGTGACGCGCACGCGGTCGGCGACGTTGCCATCGGCAATTCGAACCAGGCTCTCCCGGAGTTCTGGCGAGATAACCTCATCGGTATCCAATATGAGGGCCCACTGATGGCCTCGGTCACGGGCGGCATCAAGGGCGGCTCGCCGATGCGACGATTCGTCTTCCCAGTCTCCGAGGAGCACCTCGCATCCACTCTTGCTCGCGATCTCGGCGC
>JBMOJD010000149.1:0-4451 GCA_049317025.1 Fimbriimonas sp.
GCCGGGTGGGTGCCGATCTCTTCGAACTTGCGGATGTTGTCGGTCTGGCTCTCGGCCGCCGCCATCAAGGGCCAAAGCCCGCCAATCTTCGCCTTCCGAACGTACAAGAAGCCGGTCCCAATCGGGGCCATCAGCCACTTGTGCAACGACGTGCAGTAGTAATCGCAGTTCAGATCATCCCGCCGAATCGGAAACTGGGCAAACGCATGCGCCCCGTCCACGATCACCGGCACCCCGAGCTTTCGCCCCAGGTCGGTGATGGCCCGGACGGGGAAGATCTGCCCATTCATGAACGACACCTGAGAAACCAGAATCAGCTTCGTCCGAGGCGAAACCTTAGCTTCGAAGGCGCGGCTCAGTTCGTCCAGCGACTTCGGCACTGCCGGGACATCGGCCTGCACCATCTTGATCCCGTCCCGTCGCTCCCGCTGTTGGATGGTGGTGATGCATCGCGGATAGTCCAAAGTTGAGGTCAGGATTTCGTTGCCGGGCTGGAGGTCAAAGCCAAGCAGACAAGTCTCCAGCGATTCGCTCGCATTGCGAGTGATCGCGATCTCCTCGGTGTCACAGCCAAAAGTCCGCGCGAGTCGTTGCCGAACCGACTCGACCTCCGGCTCCAAAATCCGCCACATATAGTTGCTCGGGGCCTGGTTGGCAAACTCGAGCTGCCGCCGCATCGCGTCCTGAACAATGCGCGGCGAAGGCGAGCACCCGCCGTTATTGAAGTTCACGACGTTCCGATCCAGCGTGAACGCCTGCTGAATCTGGGCCCAGAAGTCCTCGTCCTCAGCCGCGACCGACGGATGATCCAATGTCCGCGAAACAAGACGCTCGATCACATCGAGCGAATCATCACGAAAGGCCGCCAAAGCAACCCCGCCACCGAGAAGCGAACGACGAGAAATCATTCGCCAGTATAGGCACGGCGAACCAAACTTGGCTATGGCCCGCGCAACAAGCGCAACCCGTTGAGGATAACGAGCACCGTCGATCCCTCGTGAGCCACCACCGCGACCGGCAGAGGCAGCTTCGTGACGAACGATGCGACCGTAAGCGAAACAATCACAAGGGCGGCAAAGACCAGATTTGCTCGGATGATCCGTTGGGTTTTTCGCCCAAGCTTGATCAGCGAGGGAATGCCGCTCAGCTTGTCGTGAATCAGAACGATATCTGCCGCATTCAGGGCAACATCGGACCCGAGCCCGCCCATCGCGACACCGACCGTCGCCCCCGAGAGGCTCGGCGCATCATTCACGCCATCGCCGACCATCATCACCGGCCCCTTGGCCGCCAGTTCCTGGATGCGTCGGGCCTTGTCCTCTGGCATCAGCGAAGCGGCAAACGAATCTACCCCGACGGCTTTTGCCATCGCGTTGGCGGTTTGTTGGTTGTCGCCCGTCAACATGATGATCGCCCCGATACCAAGATTTCGCAGTTCATCCAAAACCGCCGGCGCGTCGGCACGCATCGTGTCGCGGAACCCAAGCGCGGCCAACCCGGCCGAGCCGTAAAGAATCGAAACCGTCATGCCGCTCTCACCCAGCTCACGCACATGCTCCAGAAAAACCGGGGGCAACTCAACCGATTCCTGCCGCATCAGGGCCTCCTTTCCTAGCAAGACCCGGGAGCCATCGACAGTCGCACTCACGCCCAGGCCGGGGATGATGCGATGTTCGCTCGCCTCGGGGACGTCCGCCCCAAGGTCACGGGCAGCATTGATGACTGCCGCCGCGACCGGATGGCTCGAATACTGCTCCGCTGCCGCCGCCAGTCGCAAAAGCTGCAAGGCCTGCGAAGAAGGGGCCTCGCCCCGGATCCAACAGCCTGTCTCAACCCCGCAAGAAGACTCAACCGTGGCGACTTCCTCGCCCACGCAAACGCAAATCTCCTGGAGCACGGGCTTGCCGTAGGTCAGGGTTCCGGTCTTGTCCATGGCGATCTGCTTGATCTCGCCGACGTCCTCCATGACCTTGCCGCCGCGCACCAACATGCCATGCCCAGCCGCCCACGCAAGGGCGCTAAGCGTCGTCGCCGGAACCGAGATCACGAGGGCGCATGGGCTAAGGCCGACCAGCAAAGTCAGAGCCGAGTACAGAGCTTCGTTCACAGGCTGATTCAGCAGGTATCGCACCACGAAGCTGACGGCAAAAGCGCAGATGACAAAAATCGTGTAGCGCTGGCCAAACCACGTGCTGATGCGCTCGCCAGAGGCCTTGTTGTCTTGGGCCTCCTGCATCAAGGTGACGATGCGATCCAGGGTGCTATCGCCCACGGTCGAAGTGACCTCGATCGACAGCATCCCGTCCATGTTCTGGGTCCCGCCGATGACTTTGGAGCCCGGGGAGACCGCGACGGCCACCGATTCGCCCGTCATGGAACTTTGGTCCACGCTGCTCTGGCCGGTGGCCACGACACCATCAATCGGGATGGTCTCAAACGCCGGGACCAGCATAGTGTCGCCGATCTTCACCTGTTCGAGCGGCAGTCGGGTCTCCACGCCATCACGCAACACCAGCGCTTGCGAAGGCCGCAGGCGAATCAACCCCTCAATGGCCGACTTGGTCTTGCCCAGGGCCATTTCTTCCAGAGTCCCGGATAGGCTAAAGAGGAAAAGAAGCGCGCAAGCATCGGCAGGCTGCCCGACGGCAACCGCTCCGCCCGCCGCCAAGACCATCAGCAGGTCAACATCGATCTGGCGCTCGCGCAATGATTCGAACGCGGCTTGAAGGGCACGAACGCTGCCAAAAGCCACCCCAAAATAGGCCGCAAACTGCAATCCGGGAACGAAGCTCAATCCCAGTGCCAGCCCGCATAGGACCGTGAGAATGGATTCAATCTGGAGGTTTAAGCGCATAGGACCCTCGCCAACGGGTCCCTAGCTTACTCACTCTCGGCGGGCTTGGCCGGATACCAAAGCCACACGTACAAGGCGAAGATGGTCGCCACCGTGGCGATCAGACTCACCCACATGAGCCCGATTTCTTCCACTAGTAAGTAAATATTGAGACTGCCAATCACCAGACAAATCGCATAGCCAAGGATCTTGACGGCCGTCGAGTTGGTGAATGCCCCCATCCTTCGCCGGTCGCTGGTCACCATCACCAACGGGAAGATGGCAAATGGCAACTGCATCGAGAGCACGACTTGCGAGATTACGAGCAACTGAACCGTGTCCTTGCCGCCGCTGAAATGGATCACCAAAATCGCGGGGATGATCGCAAGCCCCCGAGTGACCAAGCGTCGAATCCAAGGGGCGACCGAGATCTTCAGGAAGCCCTCCATCACGATTTGGCCCGCCAGCGTGCCCGTGATAGTCGAGGATTGACCCGACGCCAGCAGCGCAACCGCAAAGGCCGTGGCCGCCCCCGCTCCGAGGGTGGTGTGCAGCAAGGCGTGGCCCTGTTGAAGCTCCTCGACCACGATCCCGACCTTCCAGAAGACAGCGGCGGCAAGGATCAAAATCGCCGCATTCACAAAGAACGCGAGGCTCAGCGCGACGACCGTATCGATGGTGTTGAAGCGAACCGCTTGGTCGATTTCTGCGGGCGTATCACCGGTCTTTCGAGTTTGGACGATGCTCGAATGGAGGTAAAGGTTGTGCGGCATCACCGTCGCGCCGAGGATTCCGAGGGAGATGATCAAGGCATCGGTGCCGGGCAACGAAGGCACCAGGAGCCCTCGGGCCGCTGCGCTCCAATCCGGCTTGGCGGCCCAGATCTCGTAGGCGAAGCAGATGAAAATCGTCGAGACCAAGGTCACGATGATCGCCTCGATCTTGCGGAAACCAAACTTCATGAAGCCAAGGAGCAACAGGACATCGAGGCCCGTGATCAGAACGCCTAGCTCCAAGGGGATTTTGAACAGCAGATTGAGTGCGACCGCCGACCCGACGACTTCGGCGAGGTCGCAGGCAATGATGGCAATCTCGCAAAGCAGCCAAAGGGCAATCGTCGCGGGCTTCTTGTAGTAGTCCCGACAGGCCATCGCAAGGTCCTTGCCGGTGACGAGGCCGAGCCGGGCGCAAAGCACCTGCAGAAACTGGGCCATCAGGTTCGAAACGAAGATAACCCAAAGCAGGGCATAGCCATACTTCGAGCCGCCCGCGAGGTCGGTGCCCCAGTTGCCCGGGTCCATGTAGCCGACACTAACGAGGTAACCCGGACCCGCGAAGGCGAGAAACTTGCGAATCCAACTCGCATTCTGGGGGATGACCACCGTCTTGAATGCCTCGGGCAAAGATCGGAATCTCTGTTCAGGGTTCTTCATCGGTTCGGGTCCGCCGGGAAAGTGTAGCCTTGGCTAACTTGTGAATACTGTAGCACACTCCGCGATGAATGATGGGGACCATTTGGCCGTATAGTTCCCTATATGAGCGCATGGATTTTGGCGGCAACGGTAGTGGCCTGGGGGCAGAGCCCGGTGGAGATTCCTAAGGCCGACTTGCCCAAGTC
>JBMOJD010000150.1:0-4392 GCA_049317025.1 Fimbriimonas sp.
CCCCAGACCGCAAAGGTCATGCCGGGATTTTGGATGTTGAAGAAGAGAGTATTGCCATCCGGGCTGAAGGTCGCGCCGGTGAATTCGCTCTTGTTAAACAGGTTAAACGCGAAGTCGAACAGCAAGCCTTCTTTGCTAAGACCGCGCACATACTGAGTGTTATCCCCATCTTCACAAAGAACCAGCGCACCGCGCGGCGAGACGCAGAGGTTATCCGGCATGTCCAGAATATCGGCGGAGGGCGATTCGAAGAGCAAAGTGAGCTCGCCGCCGCTCTCACCCATCGGGCGATAGCGCCAAACCTGACCCTTCTTGGCGTCGCCGCCGTTGGTGGAGTTCAGGAAAATCGCGCCGTCGGCATACCAAGCGCCTTCCAAGCGGGCAAAGGTCATCGCACCCTGCTCGCGACCCTGCTTGGCAACCGCCTGCTCATCCTTCCAAGCATCGCTGGGGCTTGGATCCTTGATGTCCACCCACTCGATCTCGTAGGTCTGGCCCTTCGCCTGCTTCGTCCGAGAATCGACCAAGTCGCGTCCCTTGACCTTGGCCATTTGCAGCTTGCCGCCCTCGCGCAGCTTGCCCTGGACGTGGGGCAAGAATCGGTAGAAGCCCGCGCTGCCGTGGTCCTCGGTCTGATAAACGATGCCCGTGCTCGGGTCAACCGCGATGGCTTCGTGAACGAATCGGCCCATCTCCACCAAGGGAACGGCCTTGCTTGGGCCGTCGCTCGCAAAGGAAACCTCGAAGTTGAAGCCGTGCTCCTTCATATAGCCGCCGCCCTGCTCGGTGTCCTTGTGATAAACCTTGCTCTTGCCGTGGCCCGCCGTCGACTCTTCGCAGGTGATCCAGCTTCCCCATGGGGTTCGGCCGCCCGCGCAGTTCACAATCGTGCCGTTGAGCGAGATGAAGTCGCGCTCAAGCTCGCGGGTGACCGGGTCGATCACGAGGGTTGAGGTTCCGCCGCCGCCGAGCTTGTCGTAGGCCAGGCTTGCGCGGCCAAAGGCGACCTGCTTCTTCGGGTCGTTGCGTACTTCGTGGTTGCGGATGATGCGGATCTTGCCCCGATGGTTCATCGCGGCCATGCCGTCGTGATCGCCCGGGGTGAGGTTGCCGTCCGACATCTTGTCGCCCACCTTGCCAAAGACGGTGTACTGGAAACCCTCCGGCAGAGAGAGCAGCTGTTCGCCGGTGTTGCGAGTCTTGGTCGGTCGGATGGGACCATAGCCCACTTCGTTGTTACCAAAATCTCGTCGAAGTGCCGGTGCTGCCACCGAAGACCGCGAAAGCAGGCCAGAAACGCCGAGGAGTCCACCCGCAAGACTTGACTTCAGAAGAGAGCGCCGATCCATCGTTGACATGAATCTATAGTAGACAATTCAGGTTAAGCACAGATTAGCGGAAGTCGCCAAATGCGGTTTCTTCAAGAAGGAATCCATCAGGGCCCTTCCTCGCGATGGGAGCGGGCCCAGATGGATCAGACTTACCGAATCGGAACGGTGTAGGTGAGACCTACAGTTGGGTTCAGTTCCGGCTTGAATCCCTTCGCCACTAGGAGACCCGTGCCCAAACGGGCCTCGAAGCCGCGGCCGATTTGGTAGGAAACCCCGCTTTCGAAAAATCCGCCATCCTTCTTGTCGTAATCCCGGTTAAGGCCACGAACATAGGCGGCCGAAAGATAACTCTCGAAACGGGCAAATTGGGGTTGATTTGAGAACCGGTAGTAGTAGGTTGCGCCGATCTTGAGGAATTCGGTGCTCTTTTCTCGGGAATCCAGGATGGTGGTGTAGAGTCCGGCATGAAGCCCGATCTGACCCGACCGATACTCAAGCCCGGTCGAAGGTGCCCGAAAGCCGTGGATGTACAACTTGTTGGCATTGGACTGGGCCGAAGCGATAGCCGAAACGACGACGAGTGCTGCGATTGCGATAGTCTTCATTGGTTTTTGGTTGCTTGATCGTTAGATGAGGTTCGGCCCAGCGTCCATGCGATGCCTAGCATCCATGGCACCCAAAGGGAGTAAGCCAGTGCATTGACCAGACCGGCACTTGATAGTCCGAAGACCTCTAGCAATCCGAATCCGATCCCGAACGAGATGACGAGCCCCGAAACGGCAAGAAACCGTGATCGGGAGTAGTAAGAGAAAGCGATCATGGCCGTCCAGAGGGCCGTAAACAGGTATCCCGCCCACTCACCGAGACCCACACCAAGCCAAACATGAAGGAGGTCGAAGAGCAAGACGCTGTTTTTGCCTGAGACGGATCGGCAGCCCGCTCCGCCAAGAGGGGGACGGCGAAGACCCAACGAGAGAGGCCGAGCGCTTGGACCAAGCCGGAGGCAATACCAACGGCAGTTGCGACCGCCCTCTGGGTGCCAAGCAAGCCCGACCATCGGACCACCGCAACCGAAACTGGGATGAACGCGAGCGCGGCCACAAACATCAGCCACCACCAAGGAGCAATGATGGATTCGTTCGCTTGGAAGCGCTCCAAGATCATCTCACTCGACTGGCGCAGGATCTGCGGATAATCAAAGAGGCGTCCGAGTTGAACAAATCCAACCCCGAAAACCAACGGCACGGAGCCAGCGACGATGGTTCGCCTAAAATCAGTCATGATGGGTCACCTCGGCAAGGTAGGGTTCCAGCACTTGCCGTAACAATGCGGTGCCTTCATTGGCAATGTTCTCCGGTAGGCCAGTGTGGTGGCTCTCTAGGAACGGAATATAGAATTCACTGACAAGCCACACGGTGACGGCTAACCTGTGCTTGACCTCAGGCGATTGAATGGGCTTCATGACCCCGGCTTCGGCGTAGGCAGCGATGAGGAGTTCGAAACTTCCAAATCCATAGTGACGATGGGCGCGGAAGGCCTGGGCAAGCTCGGGATCGCGATTCAGCAACACGTTCAGTTCGCGATAGAGAAATCGATAGCGCCACAAGATCTCGTAGTTGGCAGCGACCATCTTCTCCAGCACATCCAGCGTCAGGCTCGCATCGGCGGGAGGGCGGAATGCAACCCGCGTCTCTTCGACGTTACGGTCAAACAGGTGTCGAACGATCTCCTCCCTGTTCTTGAAGTGATAGTAGAAGTTGCCGACTGCAATTCCGGCCCCTTCAGCAATGTGGTTGGTTGAGACCGCCGCTGTTCCCCTCTCATTGAAAAGATGAAGGGCGGCGTCCAGAATTTTCGCTTTGGTGTTTCGCGGCACGGGCACCGCTTCCTCAGGATCACGCTTCATTAGAGTTTTTACTCTACTCGATGATTTAGAGTAAATGCTCGGTTTGTGTATTCAGTCCCCGAAAATCAGTGCAATCAGCCTTGGAGTCCGCCGGTGAACACGCAAGGGAGCACGGCGTAGACTGCACAACTGACCCATGCCGAGACCTCCACATCTCAAGACCCAGCGTGGGCAGATACGACTCCTTCGCAACGAGGCACTTCGCCAATTCGAAACAGGTCGCAGTTGTCGGATTCTGCGGCACCAGCAAAGCTCGACTTTTCGCCTGGAATTAGACTCAGGCGAGGTTCAGTTCTTGCGTTTCTCAAGATTCGAGGACCGCACCGCCGAGCAACTCACATCCGAGACTCAGTGGCTGCGAGAGTTGCAGTCGATGCCCTTTGCCGTCCCCGCACCGATCCCATGGGATGGAGAAGACTTTCTGCGGCCCGCACTCGGGGAATCGTACTTTCTCACCCGGACGACATGGTGCCCCGGTCGCGTCCACCGGCGTCCCACGAGAGAGAAGTGGTTTCAGATCGGCACGGCCATGGCCCATCTCCACGCCCACACGCTCGGGCGCCATGACCTTGGCGCTGCGCGCTGGGATGTGGACGAAGTCACGGGTTCGGATGGGGAGTTCGAATCTGGCCTTAGATTAGTCGAGGAGAAGCTTGGCCATGATTCCCGTCTACTCTTCGAGCGACTGAACAACCGCTATCAGCAGGAACGCAACAGTTTGGGGTCGTTACAGCTGATCCACGCGGATCTGCACCCTGGCAACGTGCTCTTCGGTGAATCCACTATCGCGATAGTGGACTTCGATGATTGCGGTTTCGCCCCCGCCCTCTACGACTTAGTGGTGGCCATCACCGAGATGGCCGAGCCCTCTTTGGAATCAGACTTTCTCGCGGGCTACGGGTCCGTTCGCCCATCACCTTACGATCTGAAGGCCATTCCTCTCGTTTCCGCCGTGCGCTGGGCTCAAGAAGTGCTTTACTCTCTTGACGGCGAGCACGCTCGTCCCCAGCAATGCCACAAAACGATGCGGAAGCTTCGGCAAAGTGCAGCCCAATGGTAGGCACCATTTTTAGCCCACTTTTTGTCCGAAAATCTGCTGAGTAAACCAATAAAGGTCATTCTTCCAAACTTCCCAGGTGTGCGCGCCGCTGTCCA
>JBMOJD010000151.1:0-4319 GCA_049317025.1 Fimbriimonas sp.
AAGAGCCGAAGACCGAGAAGAACACCTGCATCAACGCCCCCGCAATCGTCGCCGCCATCGAGCTCTATGAGCGCACAAAGAACCCTGCCTACCTGCAGGACGCCCAACGCCTGATGGCCTGGATCGGTCGCTTGCAGGACGCCGATGGCCTGTTCTTCGACAACCAGAAGCTGGACGGCACCATCGACCGGACCAAGTGGAGCTACAACTCCGCCCTCATGATCCGGGCCAACCTCGGCTTCTACCGAGTCACCCGGGAGGAGCGATACAAGACCGAGGCCATCCGCATCGGTCGCGCGTCGCTGAGCCATTGGTTCAAGCGCGGGGCTTTGCAAGATGAAGGCAGTTTCGCCCATCACCTCGCCGAGGCTCTGCTCGAACTGGCCGCCGTGAGCGGCATCGCCGAGTTCCGTGACGAGGCCCTCGGGAGCATCGTCACCGCCGCTAACTTGACCAGTCCGGATGGGTGGTACGGCCTAAGGTGGAACCGCTATGAGGTCCGCCAAGGCCGCCAAATCCTCCTGTACCAATCGTCCATGGCCCGCGCCCTCTGGGTCGCCGCTACCAAGTAAAGAGATAAAAATGGAACCCCTAACCCCAGACCCCAAACAGATTCATCTATTCTTCGAACCCAAGGACCGGCTGCGCTTGACCGTGGCCGATACCCAGTCGTTTCCGACCGTAAAGCCCACCTGGGCCTCGCCCCTCTCCCATCCCGACCACTTCCTGGTGCTCCTGAATGGCAAAGGCGAAGAGATCCTGACCATCAAGGACCCCGACAAGGACCTCACCGAACCCAGCCGCAAGGCCGTTCGTGAGGAACTCTCCCGCCGGTACCTAACCGCCCAAATCATCAGCATCGTCGATGCCAAGGTGGAATACGGCGCGACCTATTGGCACGTCCACAGCAACCGAGGCGAACGAGAATTCGTGACCCAAAGTCTGCAAGAGAACGCCCAATGGCTCGCCCCGACCCACCTGCTGCTCATCGACGTAGACGGCAACCGCTTCGAAATCCGCAACGTGGACGACCTAGATACGAAGAGCCGCGAGTTCTTGGATTCGATCCTGTAGCCCTTTGCGACTTGCGTTGTCGTGTTTGATGGCGATCTTGCCCAGCCACTCACGAAAGTGAGTGTGCTGGGCATGGTGACGTCAGGTGTTTACCAAGATGGCGCGCTTGGCGTCGGCGAGTTCTTCGTCCCGGCGGTGGTAGCCGCAGTCGTTGATGAGTTTCTCAGCGGCGGCGAGGTCGTCCTGCGGGGATTTCCACGGATACTGGGCTTCTCGGTAGAAGAGGCGGGCGCGGTGGAGGTGAATATCGGCCAAGAACAGCCGCATAGGGCCGCGCTCGGCGATTTCCCAGGCTTCGTCAAGGTCGGCCTGCGCGCTGTCGGGGCCAGTGCGTGCTCCAGTGAGAGCCCGCAGCCAGGCGCGTGCGAGGAGTCCGCGGGGAAGATGGTGCTGCGAACCGGCGCGTCGGAGGCCGGCCACGGCGGCGTCCAGATCGGATTTCGCTTTCTCCCACACCGTATTCCTCGCTCCCGGTTCCGCGTCCCGCGTGTCTCGTCCGTCGTCCGCAAGGATGGCCTCGTGGAGCGCAGCGCGGCCCAGCGTGAGATGGTTAAGTGCCGTGTCGAGGAGCGCAGCCCGTGGGTTTGCCTTCGCCCATTCAAGTGTTTGTGCGGCGCGGATGGACACGAGGCGGCATGAATAAGCGAATGACGCATTACGAACGACGAACGACGAATCGAGAGTGAGTTGCCATGCGGCGCGCTCGGGGACGGCGAGGAGCAGGCCGCAATACAGAAAGCCTGGCAGCGAGTAGAGAAGCGGGAATTCGGGCTGGTTCTCGGCCTGCATTTCCTCCGCCTCACGAAAGCGCGTCTCCGCCTCGGCCCGGCAGCCTGCCTGGTGCAAGGCGTCGGCGTGGGTCGCGCGCGTGCCCATCTGCCAAAACTCATCGCCGCTTCGGTCGGCGAAGGTAACCGACTGCTCGGCGTCCGCCAGCGCCTCGACCACCTCGCCCAGCGCCAGCTCCAGGTCGCTCAGGTTGCTGTAGCTGATGGCGGCGTTCTTCCATGCCTTCATTTTGACGTCCATCTCGCCAGACACGCGCATTGGTTCGACGGACTCGGTCAGCCGGCCCAACGCGCGTAATGAGAAGGCAGCTTCGTCAAACAACAGGGATTGGTCGTTTTCCGTCAACGCGGACGAGACACGCTTCCACGGCGTCTCAAAGAAGCACGCGATGGCTCCCAAGTCGGAACCGAATGCACCGAGTTTTCGTTTGCTGTATTTTTCATTCCCTCGGACGACGCGTGCATAGAAAACCGTATCCCACGCCTCCTGCTGCAAGCCCGCCTGGCAACCGTGGGCCACGGCTTGGTAGAGCGGTTGGAGGTCTTCGAGCGAGGGCCGGTCGCCTTCCTTCGTGCTCGCGCAGAGGTGTTCGTAGAGCCGCCGGTGGGCCGCGCGCCAGGCGTCGGGTTGTTGCTCGCGCAGTTGTCGGGCGAAGTATTCCCGCAGGTGCGGATGGGCATCGAGCGAGACGAGCGCGCCGGACGCGTCGCGGTTCACCGTGAGCAGATTCGCGGTTTCAAGACCGCTGAGGCAGAATTCCCAATCGTCGTCTGCCAGCCCAGCGAGCGGTTCGGTAAGGCCGGGGACGATTTCGCTACGGAGGGCCGCGAGACAGCCAGCGTCGGCGGGCCGATCGAACAGGCCCATGAGCCGCAGCACGGCCACTTCGCGCTGACCTTCATCGCCACCGTCGCTCAAGAGCCATTGCTCGTAGGCGGCCATGGTCCGGAACGCGTGGCCACCGTCAATCTTCTCGTCGGCTTTCTCAAACTTCACGCGGTCACGCTGGCGGATATCGCCGTGGAAAGCGCGTTTGAGGAATCCGCCGAGCAGGGTCAGCGTGAGCGCGTGGCCCTTCACATCTTCGACGAGCTTCTCGAACTCGTTCACCCGCTCGCTCTTCTCATCCCCATCCTTGAGCAGAAGGTTGCGAAGTTCGCTGCCTTTGACGCCCAGCGCGTTGAGCAGACGCACGCCCGCAGCACGCGAAAGGCGCGGGAGATGGATCTCCTGCACCAGGCCGCCTTTGAACGGGCGCAGGTCAGGGATCTCGATTCGGGTCGTGACGACGCACAGTCCTTCGCTACTTGAGGCCAAATCCTTGAGCAGCTTCGCGATGCCCGGATCCTTGAGTTCACCCGGTTTGAAGGCAGTCGCGGAAGGCGGGTACTGAAGCGGCTCGAGGCCATCGAGGATGAGGAGGCTGCGCCGCTGGCCCACGAGGCGGGCGAGGCGCTGGGCCTTCTCGAACGCGCCAGCGGGGCCAGCCGCGAGGGCCTTGATCTCGTCTTCCTTCGGGTCGCCCTCGGCAAAGAAGCTCAGCGCTTCCTTCAAGAACAAGTCGGACGATGCCGCGACCTGCTCGCGCGTGCCCTGGCTGTAGAAGGACCACGCAAAGGCAGCGTCGCAGCCGGGCCAGTCTTGCCCGGCCAGTTCCGCCACCCACTTGGCCACGAGGGACGTCTTCCCCTCACCGCCGAGGGCGACGAAGGTGAGCACATGGGGGCGGGGCTTCGTGCTCCGGACAGTGTTGTCCCACGCATCGTCAAGGAGCTTCATCTCGTCCTCGCGACCAATGAGTTCGGCCGGGGCGTACTTGACAATGGCGGAGATGTCGGCGTGGAAAGGAGGACCATTGAGCGGGAGAATCCTATTCAAGCTCCGCTGCATCTCGACGCGGAGTTCTTCACGCGAGGAGAATTCCTTGCGATCTTGCTCGCGCTTTTCCAGGCGAGTTAGATGTTCCTCTCGATGCTTCTCATCTTCCGCAATCGGCGCAAAGCCCGCGGGCCGTGCGAAGCCATCCCCGGCGATGAAGACGAAGCACGGAATGCGATGGTAGAGGGCCAGGTAGGCCTCCCATTGTGTGTAGGTTCCGCGCCACGCCGCGCCGGGCTCCAGAAGCGGAGCGATCTCCGGCAACCTCACGGCAAGGTCGCGGTGCCGCCGGACAATCGCTTCGATGCCCGCGACCTCCACCTGCGAGCCCGTGGCCTGGCCCAACAAATGAACAATGGCCTCGCATCTGCCGATGTAGTCGTCGAGCTTTTCGAGCGTCGTGAGACCCGTGTTGAAGCCCGCGACCTCTTCGTGCGACTTTACGTCGACTCCCGGCCGCTGGAAATCCCTGGTCAGCTGGTCACGAATGTCGCTGAATTCGCGGCTGGCACAGGACAAGAAGATGCGTCTACTCATTTCGGTCCTCGACCTGGCCCGCTAGCGATGGCTCTCTTGGT
>JBMOJD010000152.1:0-4190 GCA_049317025.1 Fimbriimonas sp.
CACATGCGCCACCGGGCCGCCGTCGGCGTGACCGAGGCGCTGGACTGCATCAGCATCGTGGTGAGCGAGGAACGCGGGACCATCAGTTACGCCGCCGAGGGACGCCTGCGCAAGCTCGATTCGCACAACGATCTGCGCGAACTCCTCAATCACGAACTGCGCGGCAGCAAGCCCGAAGAGCCCCCCGCACCCAAACCAAGGCGTCTGAAGCGGAAAGGAGTGGAGCCCAAGGCATGAAGTTCACTCCTCCTTCCAAGCAGGCTTTTGGCCTCATGTTCATCTCCTTCACCCTGTCGCTCTTGCTGTGGGTGCTCGTCCGATCACAAGAACTGCCGCAGGGCCGCACGCTGATTCGCTCGGTACGTTTGCAGCAAGCGGGTCTGCCCGAGCAGAGGTACGTGGTCACCAAGATCGATGAGGAGATCCAGTTGACCCTGGAAGGCGACGACGCGGACGTGCGATCGTTCAACCAGACCACCGTCCTTGCCGTGGTCGATCTGTCGGGAGCTGTGAGTGGCCTCCGGTCCTACCCCGTGGTGATCTATCCCGAAAGCGTCCGAAAGGTCATCAGCGGTCCGCTTACGACCAGGGTTGAGATTGAGCCACTCGTGCGAAAGAAGGTGGAAGTCGTTGCCGACACGCGCGGCGAACTGGGCGACCCGAACTTTGAACTGCAAGACCTCGTGGTCACGCCCCAACTGGTCGACGTCGAAGGCCCCAAGAGCCAGGTGGACAAGCTCGTCCGGCTCCGCGCCCAGCTCGATCTCGCCGAAGTCAATCTGAAACAGAAGCAGTCGTATTCGGTCGGAATCGAGGCGCTCGGGCCGAAAGATGCCCCGCTGCTGAACCTGCGCACGACCCCGCTCTTTGTGCGCGTCGAGCCCGTGGTACGGGCCGCACCGGAAGAGCGACTCGTCATGATCGTCCCCAAGATCGTGGGTCGGCCCGCCGAGGGCTTTGTGGCTGAGACCTACAACTGCGAACCGCAACAGACGACTGTGACGGGCCGGAGCTTGGCGATCGCCGGTCTGACCCGGGTTGAGACCGAGCCGATTGACATCGCCGGGCTCTCGGAATCGCGCAGCTTTGAGGTCAAGCTTATCTTGCCCGACGGCGTGCGTGCCCCCAAGGCGTCGCAGGTGAGGGTCCGGGTTAAGATCGGCAAGATGTTCGTGCCCCCTCCCAAGGCCCCCGAAGGGGCCAAGCTGGGCCCCAACCAGTGACGGAAATCAGGACCATTCGCCGCGAGGAATCCGAAGATTTCCTCAAGTTGGTCTGCGATACGTTTGATCTCGATTTCAACCTCGCCTACGACCTCTTCATGTCCGAGCCCATGTTCGATTTGAACCGAAAGTGGGTGCTGATGGAGGGCCGGGAGATGGTCGCGGCCTGCACGACGACACCCTTGGTCTTTGGCTGGGGGAAGGCGGTCGGCATCGCCGGGGTCGCGACCCGCAAAAGCCGACAAAACGAAGGCCATGCCACCAAGCTCTTGGCCAAAGTCCTTCGCGAATCCGAGCGTCGGGAAGATGGCCCCGCGCTCTTGCTCGCAAAACAGACCGGACTCTACGACCGCCTGGGATTCGAGCTTCTGGACCGCGTGATTGCCGCTCCGCTTGCGGTTGATCCGGCCGAGCCAGAAGAGCCGATGCTGAACGATGCCCAAGTTCAGGCGATCTACAACAACTGGGCCGAGCAGGACCCCAATCGGCTGCGCCGCAACGACGCTCGGTGGGAGTACTGGAAGTGGCACTGTCGCACAACCCAGGCGGCAGGTCAAGGCTATATCTGCTATGAGGGCAACGTGCTGCGAGAAGCCATTCTTCCCGAACCGATGGCGATGATCCCGCTGCCCAACAGCACGGAGTTCTTTGGCCTGAGCAACGTGGCCGACGTGCTTGAGCTTCCCGTGTTTGTGCCTCGAACCGAGTTGGTTTTGATGGGCCGAGGCGTGCCCGGCATTCCTCAATTCTTCTTGACCGATCAGTTCTAAGGAACGACCGCGCCGAACTTGCGCACTCGAGATTGGAAAATCTCGACCGCCTTGAGCAACTCCTCGGCGTTGAAATCCGGCCAGGTGGCTTCGGTGACCACCAGCTCGCAGTAGGCCGCCTGCCAGATCAAGAAGTTGCTCCAACGCATCTCCCCCGCTGTCCGAATCATGAGGTCAGGCTCCGGATGATGAGGGTTGTACAAATGCGCGGAAATCGATTCTTCTGTGATCGTTTGTCCCGTGGCGACGAGGGCGCGGGCGGCGTCCACAATCTCGGCGCGACCGCCGTAGTTCACCGCAAGCGTAAAGGTGATCCCGGTGTTGTCCTTGGTGGTCTCAACCCCATGATCGAGAGCCTGCTGCAGGCCAGGGGGAAGCTCCGAGGTGCGACCAGCGACGTTCACCCGAACATTGTTCTGGTGCATCAAGCGCAGTTCATCGCGGGCGGCTTGCTCGATCAAACTCATGAGCCCGGCGACTTCGCCCGCAGGCCGACGCCAGTTCTCGGCCGAGAAGGCATAGACAGTTAGGAACTCGATACCGAGCTCGGAACAGTCTAACAAAACGCCACGAAGTGTGCGATATCCCTCGCGGTGACCCAGCAGTCGGGTGAGGCCTCGCCCGGTGGCCCAACGGCCATTGCCATCCATGATCATGGCAAGGTGCCGGGGCAATCGGGTGAGATCGATGCCCCGGTCAATCGCTTTCTGTTGCAGTGCGTTTGGCAATTTGCCTTCGCCTTAGACCTGCATCAATTCGGTCTCTTTCTGCTTTCCGAGTTCATCCGCTTTGGCGACATAGGTGTCGGTGAGCTTCTGAACCTTGGCTTCGTGGGTCTTCAATTCGTCTTCGGAGATTTCCTTCTTCTTCTCCGCGGCCTTGAGGCTCTCCATCGCATCGCGGCGGACGTTGCGGACGGCCACGCGTCCTTGCTCGGTACGGCCGTGCACCTGCTTCACCATGTCACGCCGTCGATCTTCGGTCATGGCCGGGAAGTTCAGGCGGATACCCGTGCCATCGTTCGAAGGGTTGATGCCGAGGTCGCTCTTCATGATCGCCTTCTCGATGAGCGGGGTCAACGACTTCTCGTAAGGCTGGATCAGCAACTGGCGCGGCTCGGGAACGCTAATGTTGGCGATCTGGTTCACCGGCGTCTCGACTCCGTAATATTCGACATGGACTCGGTCCAGCACCGCAGGGCTGGCTCGCCCGGTTCGGTACGAAGAAAAGTCGTGCGTCATGGCATCGAGGGCCGATTGCATGCGCTGCTCTGCATCCTGAAAAATCTGATCAATGGTCATATCATTCGCCTCCCACTAGGGTACCGGTGGCGCCGCCTTTCACGGCGTCCAACATGCTGCCTGGCTGGTTGAAATCGAGAACGATGATCGGCAGTCGGTGCTCGCGGCACATGGTGAAGGCAGTTTGGTCCATCACGCCCAGCCGGTTGTCGATTGCCTCACTAAAGTTCAGGACGTCGTATCGCACCGCATCCGCGAACTTCTTGGGGTCTTTGTTGTAGATTCCGTCCACCTTCGTCGCTTTCACGATGACGTCGGCCTCAATTTCGAGGGCCCGAAGAACAGAAGCGGTGTCGGTGGTGAAGTAAGGATTGCCCGTTCCGGCGGCAAACACGACCACGCGGCCCTTTTCCAAATGGCGCACGGCGCGGCGGCGAATGAAGGGCTCCGCAACGGCGGCGATGTGGATGGCGCTCTGGACGCGGCTCGGAACGCCCGCCTTTTCGATGCCCGACTGCATGGCAAGGGCGTTCATCAGCGTCCCGAGCATGCCCATCTGGTCGGCAACCGTGCGGTCAATAGAGCTCTTCTCGCTGAAGGTTTCGCCCCGGACAAAGTTGCCGCCACCAACCACAATGGCCACCTCATGGCCCGCATTGTGGACATCGGCAATCTCCTTGGCGATGTAGGCGACGATATCCGGGTCGAGCCCGAATCCCAGGGAGCCAGCAAGGGCCTCGCCGCTGAGTTTGAGAAGAACGCGTTTGAACGGCCGGCGAGCTAAAGACATTGCTTGTTCCTGGCGGGGAACCGCCAAAAGATTTAACCTCACCCGGCCCCAATCTTGCCAGTCGGGGCCCAAGATGAGCCCAAAGGTAGACTGGAGGCATGACGCAGCGCCTTCCCGAGTGGCTCACCATTCGACTTCCTCGCCCGGACACCATCAAGGAAGTCCA
>JBMOJD010000153.1:0-4164 GCA_049317025.1 Fimbriimonas sp.
CGATCTGGGTTTCGGGTCAGGAGCGGAAGGTAAAGGTCGCGCCGGAGCCGGTGGTGGCGTTGCAGCCACGACGGGTGCGGAAGTCGGAGCAGTTGCAGGGTCAGCCGAAGCGCCGCAGGCGCTGATTGCTTGCGGTTGGTTTTGCCTTAAACGGGACGACTCTCGCGGTGCACTCTTCCAGGTTGGGAATCGATGCGGATTGTTTGTTCGGTTGTTCATCGTGGGTGTGCGGGTGGACGTTGGCTCAGGGACATCTTCGGTCGTTGATGAAGGCTTGGACGAACTTGGTGAGGTCCCTGTCTATGTGGCCACTTTGTTTCCTGAGCCAGCGCCGAAGGGTTCTGGGAGGCACTTCCAGGGTTGCCGCTTCGGCTTCGAGTTCATGGCGACTGCATCCTGTGGTGGAGAAGAAGGTGATGGCGAACCACTTGGACAAGTCGCTTCGGATGCCGTGCAAGGGGAGGCCCGCAGTCAGGGAGTGTTGGGCTTTGCAGACTGCGCACTCCTAGAGGCCTCGGGAGCCGATGGGATGATGCTTCGTGGCTCGGCAACGTCGGCAGACGAATCCGTTGGGCCATGCGAGTCGGTGGAGGCTCTCGCGGCATCGGTCATCGGTGCCGTATCGGTCGGTGAGGCGGGCGTAGAGGCGAGGGAGGTCATCGATAGGGCGCTGAAGGGATGACATATCTGTGTGCGCATGAGGCGGGCGAAAGTAAACCGGTTCGGTTCGAGCCTTGTGACGTTCGGCCAGACCGAATAGGAGGAGGCATTAGCACCTCACTGGGTCAGCGGATAACGGACCCATGCGTACAAGGCAATTAGTGCCCCAGTTGTCTGCTATGGGCTTCCATCGAGAGTACCAGTACCTTTCTCCTAGAAGCATGAGGGCGAAGGCCGCCTGAATCTGGCTCAGCAAGGGCGTGCCGTAAGACCTTTGCTTAATGAGCGCGCGATGGGCGTCCGGTTTCGCCCTATCACGGCGAAGGTCGCGGGTTCGAATCCCGTCCGGAGTACCACCTCAATTTGAACCTGAAATCACCAACAGACTGGACGGGATTCGAACTTTTCTGTTGTCGCTGCTTCAACCCACGACAACCTCGCCGATGCATCACGGCTTTATGGAACTTGTGGTGACCAAAATCGGGACCGAGCTGCCGAAACTGACCACAAGGCCAAATCGTGCAGATCGCGAGATACCCTCGGCTGTTTCCATGAGTCTCTGAATAGACAACTGCGACTTGTGTGTGGGCAGGTCAAGGTGGAGGAAGACCGAGCAGGGTATCGTAAACGACGTAGATGAGCGATGTACCCACAGTTAGAGTCGTCTGCCTCGCGAACTCAAGAAAACTCCACGGGAGGTGCATTGCGGGTATTGAGTGGGACGGTCAAGCGGCGGGCAGGTGGATCAGGCCCGTCAGCGATCGAGAGCACGAAGAGGTCTCCGAAGAAGAGAGGCGATTTCAAAACGGTGCAGATCCAAAGTTGCTAGACATCATCTCCATTCCGTTCTTGAGGGCAAAGCCCAACGGGCATCAGGTGGAGAACGTCCTCCTGAATCCTGAATACTACTGGAAGCTTGAAGGTCACTTGAGCGTATCCGAGCTTGCTCGCTTCCCGATTGAGGCGGGGCATCTTTGGATCAACGGTGTTCACACTAATGCAGGCGAGAACGATCAGATTCCTGTGGCTCAATTGACAACCATTCAGAGTTCCCTCTGCCTGATAAAAGTTGAATCGATAAAATTCGACGTATGCGCACCTGGAGCCGCATTCAACAACCCGAAGCGTCGGGTCAGGGGGCACTTTAAGCACAACGGCGAGAAATACGCATTATGGGTCACAGACCCAACAATTGAGCGTGAATACCTTGCTTTCGAGAATGGTTACTATGCCTCAGGACCGGCATATATTACAATAAGTCTGGGCGAACCCTTCAATGCCCACAGTCAGAAACTCATAGCAGCAGTCATAAGGATAACTTAGAGGGATGCCCGTCACTATCTACACGATCGGCCATTCGAATCACCAAATTGAGGCGTTTTTAGACCTCCTGCAGCGTCACGAAATCGCTGTCGTTGCAGATGTGCGGTCGTCGCCTTATAGTCGGTGGCAGCCTCAGTTCAACCAATCCGATCTAAGAAAGTCTCTTTCACGATCCGGAATTCGATACGAACAGTTTTGCGAAGAACTAGGCGCACGCTCACCTGATCAACGTTGCTACGAGCACGGGCGCGTCATCTACCAGCGTTTGGCGGATTCGAAGGCTTTTCGGGATGGTATTGCCAGACTCAGGAGTTTCGCAACAACCCAACGGGTTGCCATGCTATGCGCCGAACGAGAACCGCTCGAATGCCATCGATCTATCCTCATCGGTAAAGTTCTTGATTCCCGTGGTGATGAAGTGCTGAGCATTTTAGGAGATGGTTCTGCAGAACGCTGGGCCGAGTTGGTGTCTCGGCTCTTGCGACTTCGAAAGCTTGATCGTCCCTCACTGTTCGAGTCCGAAGACGATCTCGTAGCGAGAGCGTTCCTAGAGCAAGAAGAAGAAATAGCGTTTCGTCCCGAGAAAGTTGGAGAAGCTACCGAATGAAAGTGCTGACTATTGGATTCACGAAGAAGACCGCTGAAGAGTTCTTCGGAGCCTTGAAAGTTGCTGGCGTAAAGCGCGTTGTGGATGTTCGCCTGAACAATGTCTCCCAGCTGGCCGGGTTTGCAAAAAAGCAAGACCTGGCCTACTTTCTGAGGTCAATATGCGGGATTGAATACATTCATGAACCCTTGCTTGCTCCAACTCAAGACATGCTCGACGAATATAAGAAGAATGGTGGAAGCTGGCTGAGCTATGAGCAGCGATTTCTTGATCTAATGGAGAAGCGAAAGATTGAGGATCGGATTTCAAAGACAGTTGTCAGTGACGGCTGCCTTCTCTGTAGCGAGGACAAGCCCCATCACTGTCATCGGAGGTTGGTTGCCGAATACTTGAGTGCTCAGTGGGGCGACGTCTCAATTGATCACCTGGGCTGAGTTACGTCTGCCCAGTCGCGTTGTTGTCAAGTTGATTCGAGAGCATTGCGGTATCTGAGAATGATAGTTGGCACTCCCGCGTCTTTGGCGTTTCTCAAGAGTAACTCCTTTGACTTTCCAAAAGTGGCGATCAGTGTCGCGGTCTTCATTGTTAGGCTTTCACCACACTTGAGGTGTGTTTCAGTTAGTAGTCGCCTGGAAAATCGCCAAGCGCAAACGATCATCGGCGTATCCACTAGAATGACACAATCCTCACCGTCAGTTTTGTCTTTGATTGCATCAATCTCGTCGGCGAGCCGTGCTGCGGAAATGTCCCAGAAGCGACGAATTATTCCCTGTAGGCATCGCCGCGATACGTCGTCGGGGCCTTTGGGGACAAGTCACAGATCAGACACGCCTCTCGGTAATCGTCCAAAATCGGTTGCGGGATGTAACTCGGAAAGACTTTGGCTTCCGAGTCAGGTGTAAGCCGCCATTCGCGCTTTGCCTCCATGTCTTTGTAGTACCCTTCCCCGGAGTCAATGTGGTCGTGGAGGAAAACGACAATGGCATACTCACGGCATTGGTCGTTCGGGCAGACGATCACCGTGACACGAATGGCTTGGTAGCCGTATTTATTGCCGTCGTTAAACTCGTGCCGGAATGAACTGTATGTGCCGTTCACCGTGGATGACGGCCGGGTGATTACAGAACGGGCAACGCCAATTGAACTTAGTCATGGGTAATCGGGAGGAGGCCTAACTACTGAATCTCCGGCATGCTACGGGAATGCCTGCGCCTTCTAAGCATTAGAACGCCGCAGTGCGAGAAAAGCGCGCCATTACCAAAATACTATACTGCAAAATACGGCCTTCCCTCATAGTGGTGGCTCGGAAGGAGCTTCCGGGCCATCACCATACCAAGTCTCGATGTGCTAGCCAAACGACTAGACGTTGATGACTTCGCTTCTTCGTTCTGCCACTCGGCGTTCGCTGTGGTCGAGGATCTTCTTGCGGAAGCGAAGCTGCTTGGGGGTGACCTCTAGCAGTTCGTCGTCGCGGAGCCAGGCTAGGGCTTGCTCTAGGGAGAACTCCTTGTGGGAATCTAGGACCGCGGTCTGCTCGGCGTTGGCGGAGCGGATGTTGGTGGCGGCTTTTTCCT
>JBMOJD010000154.1:0-4108 GCA_049317025.1 Fimbriimonas sp.
TGGACTATCGAGCGAAGTGGGCGTCACTTCTGTCGCGCAGCTTGGGCCGAGTCGTTACCGGCGAATTGACTGCATCATCTGTGACTCAGGAAGAAGATGTACGTGGTCGCCTTGAGACTCATTAGGTTAGCCACTAATGCTGCTGGAAAGCCAGCTGATCGTGGTGGCGCATCTAGTGAGTCACCGTGTTCGTCCGCTTGATGCTGGGGCACGAACCATCCCCATTTCCAGTGGCACCACATCTGCTTGAATCTCTAGAATGTTGATTGCAGGACGCACTCTACTTTCGCCTGCCGAACACCGTCCGAACTGCCTCTAGATAGCCCATTCCATTGCGTGTGTCAGGTTCGAGGTAGCTCCCTTCAGTCCACTCGTTCCAGCAATTGATATTCAGGATTCTTGGGCCGCCCTTGCGCGCCAAAAGTTTCTGCTTTGTCAAAGCCAGCGCTTCTTGGAACCGCTCCGGAGTATTTCCTGAGATGGTGTTCATAAACGGATAACCGACATTGCCAAAGTGATCGCGCTGATCGGCACGGGGGCTTGAATCCCAACCCATGGTCACATTCGGATAGTACGGAACTTCGAAGTCACGTTCGGCGGAATCCCAGTAGCGAAAGTAAGAGTCACGAACAAAGTTATAATCTGTTTGTCGGTCGGGTAGACCGACGTGGTGAATCCAGACGTAGGAGGTCACCGAGTCAAAGCCAAGTTCCTTGATGAGCTTGGGGGTATCGGCCGGGCGCCCTTCGCCGGGCAGAATCGGCTGTCCCCACACCACCGCATTCAGATGCAACCCCGGCAAGCCGGCTTTCACCGCTTTTGCCCGCAGTTCGTCGAGAGCCGCCCGAGTCGCCGCCACCGATCCGAAGTTCTCCAACAGCTTTGTTAGCTCGTAAAAGGAGAAGTACGGCTTACCGTCGATTTTCCAATAGTTTGGCTTTCGGAAGTATTCCTTTACCAAAAGGTCCCCTACTCGCTCGAAAGTCGCGGGTGTGACCCGGCCCGGATACAACAGCTTCTGGGGCGTACCCCGACGGTAAGGGTGGATATCGACCCAGTCATGGTTCGCCCACATGAATGCGAACTTTAGTCGCCGGTTGTTCTTCGCCTTCAGGAACCCGCGATCAATCGGGCGATCAAGGAATGGCCCATCGTCGTACTGGTACCAATCGAAGATGAAGGCGTCGATGCCATGGTTTGCCGCCGCGTCGATCTTCTGCGCCATCACTTTCGGGTCAGATTCGTCGGTGTATCCCCAAAGCGGCACATTCGGCTGCTGGTGCCCTTCAAACCGGGGCTTTGCCGCCTTCACCAATTCCCATTCCGACCATCCGCGCCCCTTGGCCTGCTCGTTGCGCGGGTCGCCGGGGTGGTAGTTGCCGAAATAGTAGCAAGCGACGGTGATTTTGTCCGTCTGCAAGGTGGCGAGGGCGAGGAGTAGAGAGGTCAGCATGGTCAGCGAGCCCCTTGATCATACGCGATGCCCGTCATGTATCCTGGGCGAATGTCGGCAGAAATGTATAGAGAGTTGCTAGACACCTTGCAGAGTCGGTTCCAAAAACACCCTGGCCGTCATCCGGATTTGGCCTGGCATGAGGTTCGGGCAAGGCTGGATGCAAGCCCGGACTCTCTGCGGACGCTTCAGCAGATGGAGCAAACCGGAGGCGAGCCCGACGTCGTGGGGCAAGACCCTTTGACAGGCCAGATCGTCTTCTTCGACTGCTCCGCCGAAAGCCCGAAGGGTCGCCGAAGCCTTTGCTATGACCTCGACGCCCTCAATTCGCGCAAGGAAAACAAACCCCAGGACAGCGCCGTGAGCATGGCCACCGCCATGGGCGTCGAGCTATTGACCGAAGACCAGTACCGCTGGCTCCAGACAACCGGACGATTCGACCTGAAGACCTCGAGTTGGCTGAAGACTCCCGAGAAGATCCGGAAACTCGGCGGCGCGATCTTCGGCGACTGCCGATACGAAACGGTCTTCGTGTTCCACAACGGCGCGGATTCGTACTATGCCTCCCGAGGATTCCGGGGCTGCCTGAGGGTGTAGTGTGCAAGAAACGGTGAAACTCTCTAAAGCCGATGCCCGGCGGGCGCTGGTCCGGCATCACTTCGCGACCAGTCCGACGGTTGCCGATGTGTTCCATCGGCTCCGCAGCATCCAGTTCGACCCGATTGCCCCCGTCGGATGCAACCACGACCTCGTGCTTCAAGCCCGGGTCCCGGGCTACAAGGTAGGAGACTGGCAAAAGATCGCCTACGAAGATCGGCTAGTCTATGATGGCTGGGACAAAATGGCCTCGCTCGTGCCGTTTGAAGGTTGGCCCGTGCGAAGGTTGATCTACGACGTCCACCGCAAGTCATTCGAGGACCGAATCTTTCAGGGGCACAAGGAAGCCGTCGCCGCCGTCCTCCGGGAGATCGAAGAACGCGGCGCGATGATGCCAAAGGATTTCGAGTTCCAGGAGCGGCGAGACGATTGGGAGGGCACCTGGTTTGGGCCGAGCGTGACCAAGCAGGTGCTCCGCGCCCTCTGGCATGCGGGCATCATCATGACAGCGGGCCGCCGCAAGGGACAACACATCTATGACCTTACCGAACGCGTGGTCCCGGCGCACCTCCTTAGCCAGCCAAAGCACCAGGATGACGACGCCCGCCGCGAACTCGTGATGGAGCGCCACCGCGCGATGGGCCTGCTCCGGCCCACGGCTTCGCCCGAGATCTGGTCGAACCAGGTGCTCGCCAAACACAAGCAGCCCGCTATCAAGGAGCTAGTCCAGACGGGTGAGATCACACCCGTCGAAATCGAGGGTATGAAGCTTCATGCCACGCCTCAGTTGCTCGCACTACTAGATCAGCCCTCGATTGAAAGGCGAGTGGTCTTTGTTGCCCCGCTCGACCCATTCATGTGGGACCGCAAGATGATTGCGCATCTCTTCGGATTCGATTACATCTGGGAGATCTACACTCCCGAGGCGAAGCGCCGTTGGGGCTACTACGTCCTCCCCGTCCTCTACGGCGACGACCTCGTCGCCCGCGTCGAGTTCTTCGCGCGGGCGGGCCGCTTGGAGATTCGCCAGTGGCATTGGGAAGACAGCCCAGTTGACCCGACGTTCTTCCCTGCTTTCCAGCTTGCCTTGCGGGAGTTCATGGTGTACTGCGGCACCACTAAGGTCCATTCCGTCGAGGGTATCGACGCAAAGATCATCGCACTCACCACGGATGCATCGGGCTGAGCCTCACTTCGGACGCGTATAGGTCAAGACCAACCGTGGTCCTGCCGCTTCCGGAAGCGAGAACTGCACTTGGTAACTCCTTGATCGTATGCAAAATCCAGCGAAGCGCTTATTGCTCTTGTCCAGTGGCATGACAGTCCTCAGAGCTTCAATCTCAACAGGTTGGTTGCGAACCACATCGAAAGGGGCAATAAAGCTACTAGCCCCGGGATCAGACACGGTGACAACGCCATCACCAGCAAAGCCCTCCAGTAAGCAAGGCCCTGACCTAGTCGTGGCGGTCAAGGTCAGTCTTGCCGAAGTCAAAACGGCCCCGGCGGGTAGGGAGCTCAAGTCAAACTCGACGACTCCAAACGAATGTGTGCGCGTGCTATTGCCGGCACCAAGACTCGCGACCACATGTGTTCGGGATCGCCAAAAGTTGAAATCAGTGAACCGCACCACACTACCAGCGGCAACTGGCTTAAGAACGAGCTCATCGGCCCAAAGGCTGGTCGCACATTGGAGCATCAGAATTGGCAGGAGCGCTTTAAGCACTTTAAGGTTGAAGTTGTTCATCTTGTCCTCCTGGAACTTGGATGAGTTCCATAAGAGAATCCTATTTCACTTCTACCGTCAACCTCATCGATCGGCCGATTTATTCCCGCATAGCGAACAGAATCAACTGTTCGCTAATGCGCCGTAATGAAGTTTGTCGAGATCTTCGCGCATGATGGTGCTTGCGGCAAGCTCTCAGAAGTCGACGGGTCCTATGTCCAAGAGGCCGTAAAGCCGAGCACTTCCTTGTAAAGCTGCAACGTCGCTTGGACGTCGGCCACCGCGAAAATGGGAGTGGAATCTGTGATCATGGTGCAAGTGTGGCGCGGGCACAG
>JBMOJD010000155.1:0-4031 GCA_049317025.1 Fimbriimonas sp.
GGGGCCACATTCCGAGCCGCAACGAGGGCGAGGAGTTGCCTATCGTTCAACTCACCAAGGTCATGGATGCCGAAGCGGGCGCAATGCTGGCGAAAGCTCATCTGCGAGCGGTGGCTTTCGGCTTGGCGCAAGTGGTGCACCAGCCGGTCGTCGCCGACAACCGCTTTGGTGATCTCTTCCGCGCTAATCAGGGGCATCGGGGTCCTCGATCAAAGCTTCTGCTCGTAGGCAATCTGGTGGCGGTCGTGGGCTTCGCGAATCGAGGCGAGCACTTCGTCCTTCAGCTTTTGCGCCACGGGATGGTCCGCATGGAGTTGGCGGGCATTCTCTAGCAGCGAGCCCAGCGTGACGCCAGAATCAAGCTGAATCCACTTCCCGATCCGGACGCGCATGCGCTCCGACCAATTTGGTTCGTTTAGCGTGCCTTGGCGGTGGCGGAGCACGGCTTCGTTGACGATGTCGATGATGGCGGCGGCCTGGTCGACCGAATCGCGATCACGAACGGTAAACATGCGAAGCGTGAGGTTGAGGGCGTGGTCGAACACCTCTTCCTCCTCTGGGCTCCCGACGGTGGGAATGAGGAACCGCAGCGCGGTGAGGTCGCGGACCTCAACCACGGTTCGCCCCCCGCGCAAGGCAGATGCCATCGCCACGTGGATCGCCTTGTTCTTCGAGCGGTCACTGTAAACGAATCGCTCCTCGGTGCGACGCTCGTTGATCTCCCGCTCGAACTCGCCGATCAGGTAGTCCAAGATCACGAGGATATGGGCGGGCACCTTTATCGTGTGCTCGGGAACTTGGCCGTGAATGATCTTGCTGAGTTTGTTCAGCATCGCGAACGGCACTCGGCGACCCTCGGGCGGGTGCACGGTGCCGCCGTGGGACGTGATGAATTCACGCCGAATCGCGAACCGTTGCAACGTGCTTTCGGCACGATGGACGATGGATTTGAAGAGGAGCCGGTCCAGCACGGCGCGGCTCTCGCGGGTGTCACGGATGAAGTTGGTCGTGCCAATGGCGGTGTGGAGCAACGCCGGTTCGACCTGGGGTCCGTTCAGAAATTCGCGCTCGTTCAAGATGCCGTTCAGGGCGCGCAAGACGAAGTCATTGGCGTCGAAAAGCTCATCGAGGAATGCGAACTGGGCCCAAACGATGTAGCCATCGAGGTTGTGGATGTAAGTTCCCCGCTCGAAGGCCTGGAGGTCGAGGCCACCCACGAGCTGGCCCACCGAGGTAGAACGCGTGAGCTGAAGCGAAAACGTGGGGGTGGGGACCTCGAACTGGGCGAAAATACTGCGAGCCAGTCGCGATTTTGCCAAGCCCCGGTCGCCGATGATCAGAGCATGCTCTCGCGTCAGGAGGGCATACAGTATTTGTTCCAACACGGCATCGCGACCAAAAAAGTGGTTGCGAAGGTTGGCGAAGACCTCTTCTACTCGCCCCAGGGCCTCCTGGGGATCAATGCGACTCGGGATCGTTTCCATCGTTGGACCTGACCCAGCAGCGTGCGTCCTTGGCACCTTTGCCAGTTAACTTGATCTTTTCGGCAAGTTATTCGGAATTCCTTCTTGCCCGCTACCCTTGGGCAGATTTCAGGTTTGCGAGCGCTGTTCCCGGACTAGGCGGAGCTCCTGAACGAGTTCCATTTGCGAGGTCGTCATCGTCAGGTCGCTGCGCGTGCGTTCGATCACGGCGCGGAGGCCGTCGCATGTCCGGCGGAGGCCGTTGGTGAGAGAATCCGCGTAGTCGAACGTGATCAGCTCTTCGTAGATCGCTTCCATCATGGCGAGGATGCGCTCGGCGGTGGCGATGTTTCCGCGCCGCATTTCGTCGAGCGCGAACCGGCGGACTTCGCTGGCAGCTTCGCCCATGCCG
The DNA here is from genome assembly GCA_049317025.1 of Fimbriimonas sp. Lineage (GTDB taxonomy): Bacteria > Armatimonadota > Fimbriimonadia > Fimbriimonadales > Fimbriimonadaceae > Fimbriimonas. The sequence continues at coordinate 1,876 of JBMOJD010000155.1, forward strand.
TTGAGGTAGCTCATGGTTTGTGCTCCGAGGCTCTCGGCGGTGGGCAGGGGGCGGTCCCGCACGATGGCAAGCACGGCGGCCGCCTCAACCATTTCTTTCTCCGTGTCGTGCAGGTAAGCGGGGTTCAGCTCTTTGACCGGCGCGAGCGCAGCGCGGGCGTGGTTCGCCTCGTCCATCGCTTGCTGCAGCAGGCTTTCCGCTTCCTCAAACTGGTGCCGGTGCGTGTGGCGGATCGACTTGGCGGATAGCTGGCCGAGCTTGCGGCAATGCACCAGGGCCTTCTCGCGGGCTTCGTGCATAGCTTGCGCCCGATCGCGCAGGCTGGCGGCGATTTCTTCCCAAGTCATCTTTAGATCAGTCCCAGAGTCTTCATGGAGGTCCATTTTCGGTATCCCAGGATGACATGGTCGAGCACTTCGATATCCATGAGTTTGCCTGCTTCGACGAGCATGCGCGTAGCGGCGATGTCTTCCTGGCTCGGCGTGGGGTCGCCACTGGGGTGGTTGTGAGCGACGATCACAGACGCGGCGCCCTCACGAATGGCCTCGCGGAAGACCTCACGCGGGGCCGCGTGGCTGGACATCAGGGTGCCGATGTGGATGGTCGCTACGCGCATCACCTGGCTTTGGGCGTCCAAGAGAACGGCGACAAAGTGCTCCCGCTTCTCGACGTGTAAATAGGAGAGCAGCACGGGCACATCTTTGGCCGTGTAAATGGTGTCGGGTTCGCCCCGCCCAGCCGAAGCAACGCGGCGGCCCAGTTCGATGAGGCTGAGCACACGTAGAACCTCGAAAGGGTTTAGCGCGGTTGCATCTTTGATATCAGAGGGGGCCATGTCGGCCATCCGCTGGATGCTGATGTGCCGTTTGAGAAATCCGCGTGCCATTTCTTCGCCGCGGTTCGCCTGCTCTTCCGTTGTGCTCATGCCGACCGCGAGGAGGTCGATGACGGAAGCAGAATGGACTCCGGCCGAACGGACACGGTCAACTATTTCGGTCTGATACATGTAACCCCATTATAGAACTCGATTAGGGGGCATAAAAACACGGGCAGAGCGTAGCTCTGCCCGTGCTCGGTTGGCGCTTAGTAGCGGACGGTCTTCAGCGCAGCCTGAACGATCTTATCGATCGAGGGAAGCACGAAGGTTTCCAGCGGTTTGGCCCAAGGCACCGGCGTATCGAGGCGCGTCAGACGGATCGGCGGGGCATCCAGGAGGTCAAACGCGTTGGTCGTAATGCGCGAGACGATCTCACCGGCGAAGCCGCAGGTCATCGGAGCCTCGTTCACCACGATCACGCGATTGGTCTTGGCGAGCGAGCGGTAGATCGTGTCTTCATCGAGGGGCACGAGCGTGCGGATATCGATAACTTCAACCGAAATACCTTGCTCAGCAAGGACCTTGGCCGCTTCCAAGCAGTGGTAGACGTTCTGGCCGTAAGAAACCAACGTAAGGTCGGTGCCTTCGCGTCGGATCGCGGCTTGTCCGAGGGGAATCGTATAGTCGAAATCGGGCAAGACCTCTTCGATCTCCCGCTTTCGGTACAGCTCCTTGACCTCGAAATAGATCGTTGGGTTGCCATCGCGGAGGGCTGTCTTTAGCAAACCCTTGGCGTCGTACGGCGTTGAGGGGCAGATGACGCGCAGGCCCGGCGAGTGGCAGAACCACGCTTCATTCATCTGGCTGTGGTAGAGCGCACCGCCGCCATAGGCTCCGGCAGGACCACGAACCACGACCGGCATGTTGACTTCGCCCGCCGTGCGGTAGTGGTAGGTCGCCATATTGTTGACGATCTGGTCGAAGCCGCAGGAGATGAAGTCGATGAACTGCATTTCCGCCATGACGGTCTTGCCATTCAGGGCGAGACCGACGGCCGAGCCGATGATGCAAGCCTCGCTGATCGGCATATCGATCACGCGCTTCGTGCCGAACTTCTCTTGAAGGCCCTCGGTGCAACCAAAGGCTCCGCCGAGCAGGCCGATATCTTCGCCCTGGCAGATCATGTGCGGGTTGCGCTCCATCTCTTCGAAGAGCGCTTCCTTGATGCCGGTGAGGTAGTTCTTCTTCACCAAAGCGGGAGTTTCCAAAACGGGCTGGTCAGCCATCAAACTCATGAGTTGCCTCCTTCTCGGAAGACCCACTGGCCGCCTTCTTGGGC
>JBMOJD010000156.1:0-4000 GCA_049317025.1 Fimbriimonas sp.
GCGCTCTGGGTCGCCGTTTGCCGCCCCAAGGCATCGTAGATTCCCGCGCTCACCCGACCGCTATACACATTTGCATCTTAGCGCATTTCCGTTGCGATCACAAGCGGAACTTTGCTTTGACGGCATCTCGGCCCTTCTCGCGCGCCGCCTTATCCTTCGGGGCCTTCGGCCAGATTTCACCATGGGCGGCCCGGCGAAGGATGTCATCGTGAGCCTTCTGGTCCTGGGTCGGGCCTTTCTGTTCTTGCCGGGGGTCTTGCATGCATCTATGATGCGCCAGGTCAGCTGACGCCCTGAATCTTTCGGACTAGTAGCGCGCCGCTGAGGAAGAAGAAGGCGCCGAGCGTGAAGGCGACGGAATAGCCGAGATTTATGGTTGAACGGTTGATTGAGTCGATCAGCGTGCCCATCGCCCCGCTGAACAGCTGGGGCACGACGATGGCGGCTTGCCAGATACCCATGTCCTTCGCGACTTCGGTGGACTCGCCGATGATGTCGGCCGAGAGCGCCCAGATGATCGAGGTGAATGGCCCAAATCCGATACCAAAGATCGCCGCCAAGGCGACAATGACGGTGTAATTTGTCACCACCGCAAACGGCAGGAGGGTAAAGAACATGAGCCAGCCCGCCGCGAGCAGGACCTTCTTACGTCCGATTTTGTCGGCTTGCTTGCCCGCGATCACGGAGCTCACCGCCGCCGTCAACGAGAGCACCACCGCGATCACAACAAAGTACTTCAGGCCATCGCCTTTGGGCACCCCGACGGCGTCCACCAGGAAGTTTTGGCCGTAGAGGTAGACCACATAGAAGCCAAGACTGGCAAGGCACTGGGCGAAGAAGACAATTCGAAAGTCGGCACTTTTCCAGGTCTCGAACCAGGGCGCGGCCTTTTCTTGGACCTTGCCCAGGTAGGCACTGAGGTCTTCGCGAACCGAAACTGCCACCAAGATCGCGCAGCTCATGTTGACGAAGGCGACAATTCCCATGGCGGCGACGAGGTCCTTGCCGAAGAAGAACCCGACAACCGCGCCAACAATTCGCGCCGACTGATCGAGAGCCCCACGCAGACCGGCGGCAAACCCCCGGTGATCGGCGGGGACAAGCTCGGGAATCAGGGCCGAATAGGGGCCAGTCGCGATGTCATCGGAGATCTGCACCAGCAGGTACGCAATGGTGAGAAGGGCCACGGAGGACGCGGCAGAAAGGGCCATTAGGCTGATGGCGGTCAGAATCGCGCCCGCCACCACGAATGGCACCCGCCCGATGCCCCGGGAGCGCAACCGGTCGCTAAGTGCCCCACAGAGGGCGGGACCGACGATGGCCTCCAAAGCTCCGACGAAAATGACCAAGCCCCAGGCTCCGTTCTTTTCGCCGTCTGGGACCAACGTGTTGACCTTTTGAGGCAAGACCGCGAGGACGACAAACCACTTGAAGCTGTTGGAGAACCAGTACGAGAGCGAGGCGAGATACCAGCTCAGTTTGCGGTCAAAAGAAGGCACCCGTAAGAATTCCAGGGAGGACACCCAAAATCCTGCATTTCTGAAAAATGAAGGGGCCCTTTCGCCCCTTCACAGAATCTTTCGGTGGGCTTACTTAAAGAAATCAAAACCCTGAAGGCGGTCGCGGATCGTGGCAAGGAACTTGCCCGCGACGATGCCGTCGATGAGGCGGTGGTCGTAGGTCAGCACGAGGTGCATGATCGAGCGAATGGCGATCATGTCGTCGATGATCACGGGCGTCTTCTGAATGCCGTAGGTGCCGAGGATGCCCGCCTGGGGGGCGTTGATCATCGGCGTGCCGAACAGGGCCCCGTAGGTGCCCGGGTTGGTGAGCGTGAACGTTCCGCCCTGAACATCGGTGATGGCCAGCGAGTTCGAGCGTGCCTTCTTGGCGATGGATTCGAGGTCGCGCGCGATCTCGACGAGGGTCTTGGTGTGGCAATCGCGGATCACGGGGACGATGAGCCCCTGGTCTCCCTTCGCCCCGAGGGCAACGGCGACGCCGATGTGGACGCCCTTGGTCATCAAAATCTGATTATCGGGCGTGAGCTGCGCATTCATCAGGGGCATCTCAAGCAGAGTCTCGGCCAGGGCCTTGATAAAGAAGGGCGTGTAGGTGAGCTTGACGCCGTAGGTCGCGAGGAACGAGTCCTTGTTCAGCTCGCGGAACTTGACCATGTTGGTCACGTCGACCTGGGTCACGGTGGAAACGGTCGGCACTTGGCTGCTGCGGATCATGTGGTCCGCGATCATCTTGCGCATGCCTGCGAGCGGGACGAGTTCCTGCTCGGGTCCGGCGACGGTCGGGGCGACCGGCTTCGGCTCGGGGGCCTTGGTGGGTGCAGCGGCAACCGGGGCAGGCTTGGCGCGGGCCGCGAGGTAGGCCTCGACGTCCTTCTTGGTCACGCGTCCACCCTCACCGGAGCCGGCGATGCTGGAAAGCTGGTCGTCGGTCAAGTTGTTTTCTTTGGCGATCGCGCGGACGACAGGAGTGAACCAACGGCGCTCGTCGGAGCTAGCCGCCGGGGCGGCGGTCTCTTTGGCGACGACTTCCTTCGGATTCTCGGCAGCGGCCGGAGCGGCGGCAGCGGCGACGGGGGCAGGAGCGGCAGTGCCTCCGGCTTCCTCAATCACGCCCATTGCCTTGAAGACCTGGACGGCCTCGCCTTCCTGGATCAAAATCTGGCTCAGGACGCCGGAGACAGGAGCGGGGAGCTCAGTGTTCACCTTGTCGGTGATGATCTCCACAATCGGTTCGTCTTCTTTGACGGTGTCGCCCACCTTCTTCAGCCAACGACTTACCGTGCCCTCGTGAACCGACTCGCCCAACTCGGGCATCAGAATTTCCACAGCCATGCCGCTAGTTTACCGACTGAACCTACTGCGCTTGCCGCGAGAACATTTGGTAAGGTAGGTCCATGCGGTTACGTGGGGCGGTGCCCTCTTCGATTCTTCTCCTGGTCGGAGGTTCCGGCCTGGTTGCGAGTTTGCTCGTCCCGGTTGGGGCTCCGAAGTCGCAGGCGGCACCAAAACCACCAAAAGTGAACTTCTCGCGCGAAGTTTTGCCAATCCTTTCCGACAAGTGCTTCCTTTGCCACGGGCCCGATTCGGGAAGCCGCCAGGCGGGTCTTCGACTGGACCAAGCGGAGAGTGCCTACGCCCGCCGTCCCGACGGAAGCTTTGCGATTGTGCCGGGGAACCCGGCGAAGAGCCTGCTGGTGGGCCGAATTCATTCCAAGTCGAACCCCATGCCTCCAGCGTCAAGCGGCAAGACCCTCAGCAAGACCGAAATCGACACCCTGACTCGGTGGATCGCGGAAGGCGCAGTTTATGCGCGCCACTGGTCGTTCAACCCTTTGCCAAAGCTCGTCCAGGTGCCCAGAGTCAGCAGCCACTGGCCGACCAACGATATCGACCGATTCATTTTTGCGAAGATGCAAAGCAAGGGCCTGACGCCAACTCGCGCGGCCGACCGAAGCCGGTGGCTCCGCCGAGTGACGCTTGACCTCACCGGATTGCCCCCGACCGAACAGGAAATCGAAAAGTTCAACCAAGACAAAGCCCCCAACGCGTATGAAGCCGCCGTTGATCGGCTTCTGAAAAGCCCCCACTACGGTGAGCGAATGGCGGTCGAATGGCTGGACGCGGCCCGATACTCGGACAGCTACGGCTACCAATCCGACCTGCTCAGCCCGACTTGGCCATACCGAGATTGGGTCGTCCGGGCATTCAACCGCAACCTGCCCTACAACCAATTCTTGACTGAGCAACTCGCCGGAGACCTGCTGAAATCGCCAACGACCGACCAACGCCTCGCGACTGCCTTCAACCGGCTCCATCGCCAGTCGAACGAAGGCGGCTCCATTGCGCTGGAGTACCAAACCGAATACGCTTCCGACCGGGTGGAGACGTTCGGCACCGCCGTGATGGGCCTCACGGTGGGCTGCGCCAAATGCCACGACCACAAGTACGACCCGCTGAAGCAGCGCGAATACTACCAA
>JBMOJD010000157.1:0-3688 GCA_049317025.1 Fimbriimonas sp.
ACTAAAACAATTCTCATTCCCTAGCGCGCACGATTTTTGGGTGGATTTTTTAGTCAGCGCGACCGCCGTTCCGAAAGCATCCGCCCCTGCCGGACGGACCGGGGACCCCCCAGAAGGTAGCCTTTGGGAGTGATCTTCGACCCGATTTCCTTACGTGGTGGGCTGAATCTGAAGAACCGATTGGTTCTCGCGCCGATGACGACCTATTCGAGTCTGGCCGATGGCACCATCTCGCCCGACGAGCTGCCATACCTGCACGAGCGCGCCGCCGGCGGATTCGGAATGGTCATGACCGCCGCCTGCAATGTCCACGCCTGGGGCAAGGCGTTCGACGGCCAGTGGGGATGCGAGAACGACAGCCGCCTGCCGTCGCTCCGCGCCGTTGTGGAGGCCATCCACTCCGGCGGAGCCACCGCCGTGCTCCAGATTCACCACGGCGGACGCCAATGCCCTTCGCGCCTCACCGGTCGCAACGGCCTCAGCGCCAGCGCCATCCCCGCCGAGCGCCCGAACGCCGAGACGCCCGACGCGATGACCGAAGAGGAGATCGAACTCACGATCCAAGCCTTCGCCGATGCCGCCGTCCGCGCTCGCGAGGCGGGCTTCGATGGCGTCGAGATTCACGGAGCCAACACATACCTGCTCCAACAATACGTAAGCCCCCACAGCAACCGCCGCACCGACCAATGGTCCGAGCCCCTTGCCTTCCCGCTCGCCATCACCCAAACCGTCCTCGCCGCCGTTGGCCCCGATTTCGCCGTCGGCTACCGCTTCTCGCCCGAAGAAATCGAGACCCCCGGCATCCGCTGGCCACTAACGGAAACCCTGATCGAAGCCCTCAGCGGCCTCCCCCTCGCCTGGCTCCATCTCTCCGTCCGCGACTTCCGCGCCGGCTCCCTAGTGGGTGACTTCGATGAACCCACGACCCAGCGCGTCGCCCGTGTGATCAATGGCCGAGTCCCCCTGATCAGCGTCGGCAGCGTGCGCACCGAAGCCGACGCCGAAGCCCTCCTCGCCCTCGGCGCCGACCTCGTCGCCATCGGCCGATGTGCCATCTCCGAGCCCCGCTGGCCATCCGTGGTCCTCGCCGGCGAGACACCCCGCACCAAGGTTCCCCACTCGGGTGCCCAAGAATCGCTCGTGCTCCCCAAAGGCCTCGCCGACAAAATCTACGCCACCCCCGGCTGGTTCGAGGTCGAAAGCGCAGTCTAGGTCAAACCAAGTTCCGTTCCTTCCATTGACAATTCCTCAGAATATGCGTATCGTATAGCTTCGTCGTGCAATGCATGACAAATTAGGTACACATACAGTGAGAACGAAACTTTGTTTCATTGCAGTTTGCGCAGTGCTCGCTGCGCTCGCGCCCTCCACAAGGGCCCAGAACTTCGCCCTCGGCAAAACGGTCACCCTGGATGGAACGTTCGGCACGTTCGTTCCCCCCCATCCCTACGCCCACGGAGGCCTCGCCGATGCGAGCACCCTCACGGACAATGTCTTCAAGGCTGAGAATCACTATTGGTCGTTCGACACGGTCTGGTGGGACAAGGGCTCGCCCGGGTCCGAGAACAACTCGATCCTCGTCGATCTCGGCTCGACCCGCTCCATTTCATACTTCGTCGTCCAAGCCGACGACAACGACGCGTACTCGATCGAAGACGACTCTGGGTTCATCACGACCGTTCCCGCTGTCAATACGTTCGGCATGGTCACCAGGCGATTGGCTCTTCCGACGCCCGTGTCAAGCCGCTACCTGCGAGTCCGCGGCGTCGGTGGCGACGGCAACTACTCGGTGAGCGAGATCCAGGCTTGGGGCGATTCGCCCGCGCCGCCGCTAGTGCCCCCGGTCCCCGAGCCTGCTTCAATGCTTGCGCTTGGTACCGGAGTTGCGGCCTGGCTTAGGCGTCGCGCCATCCGCTAGCCCATCGGTAAGGGTGTGCAAGCCGGGTAGCCTTATAGGGTGTGGCTTGACGACATCCGGGTACGCGAGGGTGGATCATCCATGATGATGGGGTTCCGATGACCCCCATCATCCTCCAGCGAACTCCCCCGCAAAAGTCCAAACGAGGCACCTACTTCGTCCAGACCTGGGGCTGCCAGATGAACGTGGAAGACAGCGAGCAGCTGGAACTCCACCTGCAGCAAATGGGCTTCGAGGCCGCGACTTCGATCCTCGAAGCCGAAGTGATCCTGCTGAACACCTGCTCCGTCCGGCGAAAGCCGGAAGACAAGGCGTTTTCGATGCTGGGCGAGTTGCTACCGATCAAGGAAGCTCGACCAAATACCGTGATCGGAGTCTGCGGCTGCATGGCCCAGCTCCGGGCGGAGGAGATCCACCGCCGCGCCCCCCACGTGGACTTCGTCATCGGCACCGGCGACCTTGCGGCGATGCCCGGCCTCGTGGAAGAAGCCTTTCAAAAGCGAAAGTTTCGCTCCCGATTGGAGCTTCCCGATCGCAAGGGCGCGGTGGTAGATGATGTCCCCCAGCGAGCCGTGGGCCGCACGGCCAAGCTGAAAGCATTCGTACCCATCCAATACGGATGCGATAAATTCTGCACGTTCTGCATTGTTCCGACCACCCGTGGCCGCGAACGCTCGCGTTCGACGGCGGACATCCTGGAAGAGATCACCCAGCTCGCGGCCCAAGGGACCAAAGAAGTCACCCTGCTCGGGCAGACCGTGAACTCCTACGGCAAGAACTTGGTGGACGGCAAGGTTCCCTTTAGTGAGCTGCTCTGGCGAATCTCCGAGATTCCGGGGATCGAAAGAATTCGGTACACATCACCCTACCCCCGCGATTTTCGCAGTGCTCTGATCGACACTATCCGCGATTGCCCCAAGGTGATGGAGCATTGCCACATGCCGATCCAAGCTGGTTCGGATATTCTTTTGCAGCGCATGAAGCGGCTCTACTCGATTGCCAGTTTTCGCGAGATCGTCGCCGAACTACGGGAGAAGGTCCCGGGCATTTCGCTGACCACCGATATCATCGTCGGCTTCCCCGGCGAGACCGAGGAGGAGTTCGAGGCGACCCTGGCCATTGTCGAGGAAATTCAGTTCGACGGAGCCTACATGTTTGCCTACTCCATTCGCCCCGGCACGCCCGCCGCGACCATGGAAGCCCAAGTGCCCTACGCAGTAAAGAAAGCCCGCCTGAACCGCCTGATCGAGGCGCAAAACCGCATCACCTGCGACATCAACGCCCGGCTGGTGGGCCAAGAGTTTGAGGTCCTAATCGAAGGCCCTTCGCCGAAGAACCCGTCCCGGCTTCAGGGCTATACGCGCGAGTTCCGGATGATGAACTTCGAAGCGTCGCCTGACCGTATCGGCCGCCTCGCAAGGGTCCGGGCGACCGGCAGTGCGCAATACGGCCTCAGCGGCGAACTGGTGTAGGCCCGGACGAGGCGTCCGGGCATCCGTTGGTTACTTGGGATCGACGCGCACGACCTTGCCGCCTTCAAAGGTCGCTTTCAGATCGCTCCATTCGGCCACATCAAGGTGCTTGCTGCCCTCGTGGACATGGTCCGTTTTGGTCGGCTCGCCCTTGAGCTTTCGGACTTCATCGACGGACATGCCAACCGTGACCTTGCCACTTTCGGCGGTTTCGGTCTTAGGCTCGGCACCAGTGCATCCGAGGAGGGCAACGGCAAGGAGAATAGCAGGAAGAAATCGCATCGATTTGCTTACGCCG
>JBMOJD010000158.1:0-3586 GCA_049317025.1 Fimbriimonas sp.
GTCCCGTCAATCTGGTCAGTGGCGGAGGCATCCTCGTCCACTTCCAGGGTGAGGTCCGCCCGATAGCGGTGGCCAACTTCCCGCTCCGCATCGGGGACCCCGTGGAAGGCGTAGACATCGAGTCCAGTGACAAAGACTTGCATTGGCCCCAAGTCTATCCCGGTCCGCGGCATCGGGGCTGGTGCCGCACTTCAATCCGGTAAACTATTGGCATGGCGATCCGCAAAGTTGAGGTCACCTGGTACGACGATCCCGACCAGGCTAGCGCCGATCTCGACCAGCATTATCTGGCGATGACACCTGACGAACGAGTCGCAGAATGCGTTCGCCTAATGATCATGTGCGGAGGGTGGGAAGAGCATGGACGAATTGAGCGAGTTGCTCGCTTTGTTGAACCAGAATGACGCCGACTACGGGGAAACTCTTGCAACCAAAGGACAACCAACTTCCACGCTTGGGTCCGCAGCATTATAAAATAAACGATGGACGGAGAAAGACAGGAGGGTTGGCTGGTAGTGAGGCCCATAGGGCAAGACGACCGATCCCTTGATGTCGAATTCTTGCAGGCTCAAGGCCCCGCTGCCATCTTTGCCGCCGCATGGGAAATGGCCCTGCTGGCGCACCCGATGAACTCCGACTTCAGAGATCTGATATCGTTGTTAAGCCGATAATGAGGTCCGATACTTTGTTGTTGAAGGCTATGCGGTCTCTCGAATGCTCCCAGAATGGAGCGTCGAACCGTTAAGGCGATATTAACAACCAAGTTTCGACATGAATCCTTCCCTTACTCAAGGATCCTCATGTTACAATGGTCCCGGAGCACCCTATGAAACCTGCAAAATTCCCCTCGCTCATCCTCATCAGCGCATCGCTGGTCGCTACAGCTTCTGCCCAGCTGACGACCTACACCGATAAGGACGCGTTCATCGCCGCCGCCACCGGCCCGCTCACCCTCGAAAGCTTCGAATCGACCGCCGCCCGCAACCGCTCGGCCGCCGCCATGACCACTTCGACGCTGACCGTGACCCCGGCCGATGGCAACCTCGTCGGCGTCCAGGATCAATCGAACAACCCCGAGGATGGCTACGGTTCCTACGCGACCGACGGCGTCAAATACCTCCTCAGCTACCAGCCGAACGTCCCGACCGGAACGCTGATCTTCGATCTAACCACCCCGGCAACCTCGTTCTCGTTCGTCCTCACCGACGTTGGCGAGACGGACGGCCAAGTCCAAGTCAAGACCGCCACCGGCGAAGCAGCCGGCGGCCTCGTCGCCTACACCTTCCCCCCGACCATCGGCGGCGGCCAAGAGCACTTCTTCGGGTTCACCCAAGACACCGCCTTCACCCAAGTCCGGGTCACGATAACGGGCGTCGACGAAGCCTTCGGCCTCGATCAAGTTCGCTACCAAGCCGTCCCCGAGCCCGCCACCCTCGCGACTCTAGGCCTCGGCCTCCTCGCCGTCGCCCGCCGCAAGAAGTCGGCCTAAGGCTCCCAAAAAGATGCAATAAACTGCCCTTAATCTAGAAAACCTGCTGTGACTGTCTGATGTACTCAATCAGCCGAAGCGAGGTTACTTGCGCTTCTGGGAGATTGCATACCGCTGGCATTTTGTAATTAGCCCTGAGTGTCGGGAGAATCGTCTGCCGACTCTCACTCGTAACGAGTTCGAGACCCTTGACCTTTGCCACTGCAATGATCAGAATGTCGCTCTCATCAACACCGCCAGCATAGGCATCATTCACGATGCCGAGTGCTGCCTTTATGGCAAGGGCGTGTTGAACTTCGGTTTGCCCTATACCATGTCGGTTGATCTCAAACTGGGCAAGCAAGGCCTGGCAGTCTGGTGCCTTATGTCCAACTTCAACGAAAGCAACTTCGGCGATTGTCACTGCACCTGACCGAACTTCGCCCTCGAACCAGGTCCACAGCGCTTTGAATTGAGCATGGGGATACAATTCTCACAGATCAATCATTGCCGAAGCATCAAAGAGAGGCAAGGTGTAGCTCCAACTTCCTCAAGTCGCTGATCTTGAGGTTATCCAGATACCGACTCGCTTTCACCGTGGTTATACGGCGTTGCTCCATTGCATCGAGGACCGTCCTCGCGAACCTCTGGCCAAACACATGGACTGGCTCACGGTGCCGAAACTGTCGGTTTCCACCTTCGCCCTCTTCAAACGTTTGAGCGTTCTTCCAATCCCGGTAACCCGCATACTGGACCTGGCTCAAGACATTCAGGTCGAGCAGGCGCCTCAGCAACATTTCTGTACTGACGCCAAGTTGACGCCGGAGTGGCTGTAGCCAGGTTTCAAATTCCGCAACTTCAGGCGGCGGCCTCTCCCACGCGGGGCCACGAAGAAGAGCTTCAGGCACGAGGAGACGGCCCGCGAACGCATTTGCCGCATGTTCAGCACCGAAGTGCTGATTGAGGTCGGCTTCGTCATCAATGAAGCTGTTTCCGTCCAGCAGCAGGTGTCCCAATTCATGAAACAGGGTGAACGTCTGCCTTGCTTCTGCAGCCTGCTTCCGAACGACGATGACAGGGCATTGCTCGTCATAGAGGCAGAAGCCCTCAATCGGGTCAACCTTAGGAATCTGCCAAGCGCCGTTGTATCCATTGGTCCTGAAAACGAGGATGCCCTTGTGCTCGACTGCGGCTCGATAGCTCTCGAAGTCATGGTTCCCTTCTAGGGCAAGCCATGCGCGAACGATCTCCCCTGCCCGACCAGGATCATTCAGAGGCAATCGCGGCGGCGTTGCCATGCCCGTGACGGGCTCACCCAACTCCTCCCGCAACCGGATGAAGACGTCTCGCTGGCGCTCGACCCGCTGGATTAGGGCTCTTACTTTGGGAGTTAGGTTCGGCTTCTGGTTCGCCAAGGTCCGAAACTGGGGCGTGAAGATCCGCTCTTCATCGGCAGGTCCTGGCTCGAGATAGAACAGGACACCCCGCCCGAAGAACTTGGCGAGATTCTGCAACTGAATAAAAGTCAATCCGCCACGCCCCTCCAACACCTCAATGAGTGTCTTCTCAGGGATGTGTGCTTCTACAGCCACCTGGGCCAAATCCAGGCCAAGAAGCGTGCTGCTCCAGCGGATGCGCTCTCCATTCACTTGGGTTATCTTTTCCATTGGGTCTCAGTGAACTTTTTAGTAAGTCAGACCTCGCCTAGCAGGCCGCACCACGGGGCCGTTAGCATCGCGAGTTTATCAAGTCTTTCGACGAATTGTCGCGACTCCTCGTTCGCATCGAAATTGGTGAGCCTATGTGTGTCGGGCTTACGCGTATGCCTGCAACAAACCTTGTCGCTCACTGCAGCCGAGTCGTCACCGCACCCAAGGAGCATTGAGACCTATATTGGCCAGAGGTAGGCTTGTCAAACAATTCGGTTGGACACCCAGCGCCATCGGGTACCGGTGAGAAGTTTCCTAGAGTCACCGATTCCGCCGGGTCTGGACCAGTTGACGCGTCCAGTTGACGCGTCCGGTTCCCGAGTCCAAAAGAGAGTACAGTCTGCGGATTTCCTAACTAAAACAATTCTCATTCCCTAGCGCGCACGATTTTTGGGTGGATTTTTTAGTC
>JBMOJD010000159.1:0-3564 GCA_049317025.1 Fimbriimonas sp.
ACAATTGAACCAGGCAAGAAAATTGAGCTGACCTACACCTACCGGGCCTATACGCGCACCTGAGGTGACAAGCTAAACTTTGCGTTCCGATGTCAGAGACCCTCGAAACGTTCCTCGACGAAAACCGACATTTTCCGCCTTCGGCGGAATTTGTCGCCCAGGCGAATGCCAACGACCCGGCCATCTATGCCCAGGCTGATGCCGATCCCGAGGGATTTTGGGTCAGCTGGGCCGAAAAGCTGGATTGGATTCAGCCCTGGGACAAGGTCTGTGAGTTCGAAGCGCCGAACGCAAAGTGGTTCCTCGGGGGCAAGATCAACGCCGCCTGCAATTGCGTCGATCGCCACGCTTTGGGCGATCGGCGCGACAAGGTCGCGATCATCTGGGAAGGCGAGCCGGGCGATGTCCGCAAGATCACCTTCGGTGAGCTAAAGGACGAAGTCAGCCGCATCGCCAATGGCCTGCTCGCCCTTGGTGTCCAGAAGGGCGATGTGGTCAGCATCTACATGCCGATGGTGCCGGAACTCGCCATGACCATGCTCGCCTGCGCCCGCATCGGCGCGGCGCACTCCGTGGTCTTCGGTGGCTTCAGTGCGGAGTCTCTGCAAGAGCGAACCAACGATGCCCGAGCCAAAGTGATCGTCACGGCCGATGGCGGATGGCGACGCGGCGGAATCGTGCCCCTGAAGCAAACCGTGGACGAGGCGATGGAACTCGGTTGCCCCACGGTCGAAAAGGTCTTGGTGCTGCGCCGTTCGGGTGAACCAGGGACCGAAACCAACGGGATCAAGACGCCAACCTACGGCCAAGGGACCTGGAACTCAGACCGCGACGTCTGGTGGCACGACCTGGTGCCCGGTCAGGGCACCGAGAGCGCCGTCGAGCCGATGGACAGCGAGGACCTGCTCTTCATCCTCTACACGAGCGGTTCCACCGGGAAGCCAAAGGGCATCACCCACACGACCGGCGGCTACCTCACCGGCGTGCTCGCCACGTCCAAACTGATTTTTGACCTGAAGGACGAAGACGTCTATTTCTGCACCGCCGACTGCGGTTGGGTCACCGGCCACAGCTATCTGGTTTACGGACCCCTCGCTAATGGCGCGACCGTGCTCATGTACGAAGGCGCACCGGACACTCCTGACAAGGACCGCTTCTGGCGACTCGTGGAGCGACACCGTGTGTCGATCCTTTACACCGCCCCGACCGCGATCCGCGCGTTCATGAAGTGGGGCGAGGAGTTCCCCGAGCGCTGCGACCTCTCGTCGCTGCGCCTCCTCGGCTCGGTCGGCGAGCCAATCAACCCCGAGGCTTGGATTTGGTACCAAGAGGTCATCGGCGGCGGGCGCTGCCCCGTGGTCGACACCTGGTGGCAGACCGAAACCGGCGCAATCATGATCACGCCTTTGCCCGGAATCACGACGACCAAACCCGGATCGGCAACTCAGCCCTTCCCCGGCGTCCGGGCCGAGATCTACAGCGAAGAAGGCGAGTCGCTCGCCCACATCAGCTACGAAGCCGATGGTTCACGTTCGGTTGTGGGGCATGCCGGCGGCTTCTTGGTCCTCACTCGGCCCTGGCCTTCCATGACGCGGGGAATCTTCAACGACCCGAACCGCTACTACGAGACCTATTGGAAGCGATTTGGCACTGCCTACTTCGCGGGCGACGGCGCGAAGCTGGACGAAGAAGGCTACTTCTGGCTCCTTGGTCGCGTCGACGACATCATGCTCGTGGCCGGGCACAACATCTCGACCATGGAGGTCGAGTCGGCTCTGGTCGATCACCATTCAGTCGCCGAAGCCGCCGTCATTGGCAAGACCCACGAACTGAAGGGCCAGGCCATCGCCGCGTTCGTCATCCTCCGCCACGACATCGTGGCCTCGGACGAACTGATCAAGGAACTGAAGGCGCACGTGGCCCACAAGATCGGCGCGATTGCCCGCCCGGATGACATCTTCATCACGGCGGAACTGCCCAAGACTCGCAGTGGCAAGATCATGCGGCGACTGCTCCGTGACGTAGCCGAGGGTCGTGCACTTGGCGACACCACCACGCTCGCCGATGCTTCTGTCGTGGCGAATCTGAAGGACAAGTACGAGAGTCACGAGGGCTAAATGACATTTGGCGAGATCATCGCACACCGCCGGGATGGTCTCGTTCAAAGTGCGGACGAACTGCGCCTCGTCGCCCAGGGGGCGGCGAACGGTTCGGTGCCAGATTATCAGCTCGCGGCCTGGCTCATGGCCGCGACCCTGAATCCGCTGACACTCGACGAAACCGCGGACCTGACCCTCGCGATGGCGGCGAGCGGAGAGACCCTGGACCTCTCCGCCCTCCCCCGGCCGTGGGTCGATAAGCACAGCACCGGCGGCGTCGGCGACAAGACGACCCTCGTGGTCCTGCCGATTTTGGCCGCCTGTGGCGTCACCGTCGTGAAAATGAGCGGTCGTGGCCTCGGTGTCACCGGGGGCACCGTGGATAAGCTGGCCGCGATTCCCGGTTTTCGCCTTGACCTTTCGCCCGACGAATTGGTCGCTCAAGCGTCGCGGATCGGCATTGCTCTGACCGGTCAGACCCCCGACCTCGCCCCCGCCGATAAGGCCCTTTATGCCCTGCGCGATGCCACCGGAACGGTAGCGAGCATGCCCCTGATCGTGAGCAGCATCCTCAGCAAAAAGATCGCGGGCGGGGCCGAGTGCGTAGTCCTCGATGTCAAATGCGGCTCCGGCGCATTCATGAAGAGCGTCGAGGAGGCACGGGAATTGGCCCGTTGGCTGGAAGCGGTCGGCACTCGCGCCGGTCTGCGAATCCGAGCCCTCATCACCGACATGTCTCAGCCCCTCGGTTCGGCGGTGGGCAACTCGCTCGAGGCGGGGGAAGCTTTGAGCGTGCTTGGGGGCAAACCCCTCGCCCCCAATGTCGAGCGGTTCCGCACCCTTTGCGTCCGTCTTGCTGGCCTGGCGTTGTGGACGGCGGGCGTGTCGGCGGATTGGAATTCGGGAACTGAGCGGGCCGAACGTGCCCTGCAATCTGGTCACGCGATGGCCAAGGCGACAGAATGGTTCCAAGCCCAAGGGGCCCTACCCGGCTGGGTGCTCCCCACGGCGCCTTTCAAAACTGAGGTCATCCACCAGGGCCCGCCAGGTTGGGTCCACGAAGTACAGGCGGAGGCAATCGGCTTGGCCGCCATCGCCCTGGGCGCAGGGCGCCAGACCAAGGAAGACACGATCGACCCTTCGGTGGGAATCGAAGTAAGAATAATGGTCGGCGAGCGAGTGGAAACTGGCGAAGTCCTTGCCGTCGTTCACTCTCGTGATGGCATGGAGCCCCCGGTTGCCGAGGCCTTCCGAATCTCGCCCGAAGAGGCCGAAACCCCGGCGCTATTCCTCTAAGAGCCTACGACCCGACGCGGATCAGCAGGACCAAATAGGCGATGCTCATCAGGAGCGAAAGAATTCCCAGCGCGACCCGGCCACTGCTGCCCTTGACCCAAAGGAGCTCGCCCAAAGCACGGATCGCCATCAGCCCAGACAGGGCGGCAAAAAGGAACCGGCCCAGAAC
>JBMOJD010000160.1:0-3554 GCA_049317025.1 Fimbriimonas sp.
GCGCGATTGAACCGGTCCAAAGTCAGCACAAAAGCGCCGTCTTTAGGGGCAGGCAGTTGTTGGGGAGCCGAGAACACCGCGATCTTATCGGGCTCCAGCGTGTTTAGCTTGGAGGCAATTTCAAAAGAGGCGTTGCCATCGCGAAGCACGTTCACCGGTTCATAGAGGATCGTTTGTTGCTCCGGCTTGCCGTATCCAGGGCCAGCCGTGAACATCTGATGCCCTTCGCTGAAAGCATTGAGGCTCGCCGCTATGAAGAGCCCACGCCGCTTGGCGCCTTCTACCATGGGCCGGACGGGGTCGAAACTCTCGGGCAAGATCCGTCCGCGCCACTCCTTCAGTTTTGGCGCGAATTTGCTCGGATAGACCACCTGGCCGCTGATCGGCTTGATATCGAACACGATCGTGTTGAATCCCGCATTGGCGACATTGTCTAGCAGCGACTCGATCTTCTCCGGGCTGTTGTATCGCTCGATGTTGGCGGTGCAGTCGATCCACAGGATTCGCGCCTGGAGATTTCGCTGCTTCGCCGTCTGGGCCGCGAAGCCAATCCCGTTGGCGGCGGCGTCGACCATCACGCCTGGCAAAGACGGAATGGGCCGGGCATTCTCGTACCTCGGGGCGGGAATCTGGGCACCAAACGCCAGAGCAAGAAGGGAAACAAGAGGCATAGTCCGTTCTACCTGCTGGCCCCATAATGGGTGGTGGACCACTGGGAACTCAACCCAATCGAAGACCCCGAAGCAAGCCTCGCCGACCTCGCCGAGCGCCAAGGATTGGTCCTCACTCGCCACGATCTGAAGCAGTATCCCGGCGGCCAGCATTGGCACCTGCAGAAACCCAAGCAGAAGGGCACCCTCGAAGTCACCTGGTGGCCCGCCCGGGGCAGATTCTGGATGAACCAGCACCCTCGACGCGACGCCGAATGGATCGCGCCGATCCGGGACGAGATCCTTCGGACCCACGGCCAAGCAGGAACCAGCCGCCCCGACCCCGAATAGTCGGCAGATGCCCGCCTTCCGATTCCCCTTGCTTCTGCTTACGGCACTCGCCTTCGGCCTTGTCTCTGCCCAGGTCCGCGAGGAGGAAGAGGAGGAGCGCGGGGCCGCGCCCGACCAAGTCAGCAAAACCCAAGAGCAGAAGCTCTATCACAGCGAACCCGCCAAAGGCATGCCCGCCGCGACCCGCATGGCCGGGTGGGAGCAACGCAAGCGTCTTCTCGGCGAGAGCGTCTTCGGCAACCTCCTATGGCGCAACGTCGGGCCGGAAGTCCAGAGCGGACGTGTGGTGGACATCATCGCCCCCCGCGACAAGCCTGATGATGTGCTCGTCGCCTTCGCCACTGGCGGCCTTTGGCGCACGAGCGACGACGGCATCACTTGGAAGCCGCTATTTGACCAGGAATCGACCTTCGGCATCGGCGATGTCGCCGTCAGCCATGACGGAAACACCATCTATATCGGATCGGGCGAAGCGAACAGCCAACGAACAAGCTACGCAGGCACCGGTGTCTTTAAGAGCATCGACGCCGGGAAAACTTGGACCAACGTCGGTTTGCCCGAGAGCCACCACATTGGCCGCGTGGTCATCGACCCCAAGAACGAGAACATCGTCTGGGTCGGCGCGCTGGGCCACCTGTATTCACCGAACGAAGAACGGGGAGTCTATCGCTCGGCGGACGGCGGCAAGACCTGGGACCACGTGCTGAAGGTCGACGAAAACACGGGCTGCGTCGATCTCGCCGTTGATCCGAAGAACCCCAGCACGGCCTACGCCGCGATGTACGACCGCGAGCGCCGCGCCTGGAACTACCGCGAAAGCGGCAAGGGCAGTGGCGTCTACAAGACAACCAACGGCGGCAAGACCTGGCAAAAGGTCACTGCCCTGCCCTCCGGCGATGTCGCCGGGCGCTACGGACTCTCCATTAGCGCATCCAACCCCAATGTCATCATTGCGACCCTCGACAACCAGGGCGATGACCCCGAATGGGATGGCCTCGACGAGTACGTGGCGAGCGGCACCCTCACGCCTCGACGATTCTTGCGGCTGGACGAGAAGACATTTGCTAGCCTCGATAAGAGCGTGCTCGAACCGTTCTGGCGTTCTTACGGGCCCTCCGGCACCAGTCTCGACGACGTCGTGAAGCAAGTCGCCGAGGGCAAACTGAAGCTGGAGGACGTCCGAAAGAAGATCGAGACCCGCAACCCCGCCGCCTTCACGCCGCCGCTCATTCAGGACGAGATCTATCGCAGCGAGGACGGCGGCAAGACCTGGAATCGGATGCGGCTCGGCGAGGTCGGCGGCGGCTACACCTACTACTTTGGCAAGTGCTGGATCAACCCCCGCGACGACAAGGACATCGTGGTCGGCGGCTTCATCATGGTGCGGTCTCGCGACGGCGGCAAGACGTGGCGACAAATGGCCAATCGTGTCCATGTCGACTTCCATGGCTTTTGGTTCGACCCTCGCAATGCGACCAAGATGTGGGTGGGCAACGATGGCGGCCCGTATCTCTCCGGCGATGACGGCGCGACATGGCGGCATCTGAACAATCTCAGCGTCGGCCAGACCACCACGGTCGCGGTCGACAACAAGTCGCCCTACAACATCTTCACCGGCCTTCAAGACAACGGAACCCTCAAAGGCCCCAGCACCTACGTTCCCGGCCTCAGCGATAAGAGCCTTTGGCAAGCCGTCGGCGGCGGCGATGGTTCGGCGATCGCAGTGGACCCGCGCGACAACGGCGACATCTACTTCTCGTCGTCTCAGTTCGGCGCCCTCTCGGGCCGGAACCAGAAGACAAACGAGCGCTGGAGCGCCCGGCCCGCAGGACCAAGCCTGCGATACAACTGGATCACTCCCATCGTGATCTCCGCATTTCATCCCGATATCGTCTATGTTGGATCGCAGTACCTGCACAGGTCGTTCAATGGTGGCCGACGATTTGAGCCGATCTCGGGCGACCTGACCAAGAACAAGCCGAATGGCGATGTCCCCTTCTCCACCATCAAGGACCTCAGCGAGAGCCCGCTCAAGTTCGGCCTCATCTACACCGGAGCCGACGATGGATCGGTGAAGGTGACGCCCGATGGCGGCTTCCAGTGGCTTGATATCCCCACGCCCGCTCCGAACAAGTGGGTTTCGCGCGTGGTCGCGTCGAAGTTCGATGTCGGGACCGTCTACGTGGCCCAGAACGGCTACCGGGAAGACGACTTTGCCGCGTACCTCTGGAAGTCGACAGACCAGGGCAAGACGTGGACCTCGATTGTCGGCAATCTGCCCGCCGAGCCGATCAACGTGGTGCGCGAAGACCCGGACAACCAAGACGTACTCTATGTCGGCACCGACGCGGGGGTCTACGTCACCTTCGATGGCGGCAAGAAGTGGGAAAGCCTGCACGGCGGCATGCCCACGGCCCCGATTCATGACCTCGTGATCCAACCCCGCGAGCGCGACCTGATCGCGGCAAGCCACTCGCGCGGCATCTGGATTCTGCCCCTCAAGCAAGTCTTTGCCGTCACGCCCGAACTCCGCGCTGCTGATCTCACGATTCT
>JBMOJD010000161.1:0-3528 GCA_049317025.1 Fimbriimonas sp.
AACTGGGCGAGGTTGTTGAGTCGTGTCGCTACGATCGGTTGTTCCTTTCCGTAGCTTTTCTCATCAATTTCGAGTGCCCTTCTCATGATCGGCTCCGCCTGCTCCAGTCGGTTGGTGGCATAGAGCAATGTCGCGAGGTTGTTCAGTCGTATCGCTACTTTTGGGTGTTCATTACCGTAGCTTTTCTCGTCGATTTTGAGCGCCCTCGTCATGAGGGGCTCGGCCTGCTCGAGTCGGTTGGAAGCTTGGAGCAATGAGGCGAGGTTGTTGAGCCGTATTGCTATGTTTGGGTGTTCCTTTCCATAGCTTTTCTCGTCGATTTCGAGCGCCCTTCTCATGAGGGGCTCGGCCTCGGCATACTGCGCTCTGCTTAACCCGAGTATTCCCACCTGATTAAGCAACCTTGATGTCGGGTCTGCAATGCTGTGCCGGTCTGCGAACCCCGCACAAGCCTTTACATGGCCCGCCAGCGGGACCAACGTCGGCCACGAGCGAACATCCTGAGCGTCGCCAACGAACGCCTGATTGACCCAACCCAGCGCCTCGCGCAACCGACCATACTCCGCGTCCGACCGCAAGCTATGCCGCGTGACGTCCTGCACGATAAGGTGGACTGTGAACTGCGGCAACTCCGGATGGCGCTCCACCAAGTGGTAACGCGCCAACTCCCCGAGCGCGTCCCGCGCATCCCGATCGCCCGTCAGGCCCAGCAAATGCTCCCCCGAATCCAGCAGGAACATCGGGATCGGGTCCGGCGCGAGCCAGGCGAGCAGCTCGAGCAGGTGGCGCGCGGCCGGCGACAATTGGTCGACCGTGGTCTGCCAAGTGACCGCCACGCTCACCGGGTAGTCGCGCATGCTCGGACCCCACCATTCCAGGGCCTTGGCGTGCTTGCTCTGCCATTCGGTCACATACTCGCCAAAGCTCAGACCCCGCTCGACGATGTACGCCCCCGCCTGCTCCAGCATGAGCGCGAGTTGCCCGAGCATCACACCGACCTCATGGGCCCTCTCCGCGTCATCGGGCTGGACACGGCGGCCCTTCGCCGTACGCTCCAGCAAGAAGGCCGCCGCGTCATTCGGGAGCAAAACGTCCAATGCCAGCGACCGCACCGAGCCCTTCCAATTGCTCAGCCGCGAAGTCACCACCACCTGCCCGTGCCCGGAGATCTTGCCCAACACGTCGTGCACCGCCTGGGCCGCAGCCTCGGTGTCCACGTTGTCGAGGATGAGGAATCAGCCCGGATGCTGCTGCAGCCAGCGCAACGCGGCGGCGAACTGGACGTCTAGGTCGGTGGCCTCCTTCTCCTTCAGGTCCAACACCATCGGACCGCAGAGCCCGGCGAGGTTTGATTTCAGGCCCTCCGGCGAATCCGCCCGCACAAAGAGCATCGCCGTGAATTCATCCGCATAGCGGTGGGCGTACTCAACCGCCGTCCGCGTCTTGCCCACCCCTCCCAACCCATGAACCGTTGCCGCCGTCCTCGTGATCGCCGTAGCCCCGGCCGCCAGCGAGGTCCGAATCTGGGCCAAGAAGTCGTCGCGGCCTTTGAAGAGTGTGCCCAGACTCTGGAAAGGCAGGTTGCTGATCTTCAGGTTTACGTCCATACCTAGGTCGTGAAACAGCCTCCTAATCAAATCTTGATGCAGAACGAATACGCCGTAATGCTTACCGTCATCGTCGATGCGCTGGATGTGTGCCTGTTGAAGCGGGCTCGCGGGCACGGGCATGTCGCAATCCCGCACGGTGT
Source organism: Fimbriimonas sp. (assembly GCA_049317025.1). GTDB lineage: Bacteria > Armatimonadota > Fimbriimonadia > Fimbriimonadales > Fimbriimonadaceae > Fimbriimonas. The sequence goes on from JBMOJD010000161.1 coordinate 1,751, forward strand.
CCACTTTCGCCCGGTAGAGCCGCATCGGCCGGCCAAAACGCTGAGCCAAGTGGTACTCCCACTGAGTGTAGGAGTACCGCGGCAACGGCACGTCATCCGAGTCACCCAAATGCCGAAGCAACCTCCGCTCCTGAGTCTCGCTCGGCTGCTCCCCAGCCGCATCACCGACCAAGTGAATCACAAGGTCGCACTCCCGCACATAGTCCGCGAGCTTCTCCAGCAAAGTGTGGTCCCCCTGACGGAAGTCCTCCTGGATTTTCACCCCGTAAGGAGTTCCGCGAAGTGCCTCAAACTGATGCTTGATCCTGGCCCGATACGAACCAAACTCGCTGCTGACACAGGAAATGAAGATCCTGGTGACCTTTGCCTCGTTATCGCCCATACCATCTCCAAATGCGGACCATCATCCCAATCAGTGACATCAAGTCTACACCGAAAGCAATTACGCACCCAAATGATGGTGCCACTAGTGCGAGGATGCTCGTGCCTGTCCCCAATTCATAGGAACCAGATCGAACTGGTTGACAAGAGCGCGATCCTGGTCCAAACTTGTGCCCAACAATAGCGGAGTACCCTGCGACGTGACTTGATTAATTTTCCACCCCCCGGAGCGCACAAAAATCAAGTGAAAAATCAAGTGACGCCGATCACAAAACTAGACGAAGGGGAGCGCGGACGCCTCGTCCGCTAAAGGAGCCCGGACGCCTCGTCCGAGGCCCTAACTACCCAAAGCCGTCACCCCTGGATCAACGCGAATGCCCCGACCAAGACGATGAAGCCGCCTACGACCCAGGCCGAATCATCGGAATCCCGCGTCCGCTCGGCCCCGAAGCGATGGAGGATCGCGCCCGCGATCCAAGATGTCAACAGCCACCCGAACGGGTTCAACCAGGCCGCCCCTCCCGGCAAAGCCGTTGGCTCCAACCATTTCCAGTAGCCCAACTGGTTGACCATCACTGGCTCCATCGCCAAATCAATAAGGGTGGCCAACACCGCCCCCAATGGAATCGCCCAGAAACCCGCGAAAAGGCGAGCGGCAAGAAAGTAGCTACCCCCCGCCACTAGGAACCAGGCCAAACATACAGGAATCGGGAAGAAATGCTCGCCAGGTAGGGTGACAACCGGTTGCCAAACTGCGGTGTAGGCGTATGGACCAAACGGATAGCCGGTGTAGATTCCGCAGACTTCGGCCAACAAGCCAACCAGGAGTACACAGGTCACCGCCCACCCCGCCCGGCCCGGCCCAACCGAAGCCGCCATCGGCTTCATCAACGCCAGGGCACCGGTCACCAGCAGCAGCACGCTTGCGACGGGGCGAATGAGTCCGGGATCAAGGCTGGTCGCCCGAGTCAGGGCGCTGCCCGCTATCGAGAATGCCACCAGGCCCAAGTAGACCTTGGTCACGACGGAGACCTTCTCGTGCATCCGACAAGGTTACACGACTAGTGCGCCAAGGCGTAATCCAGGTCGGCTTCGTCGTCGATGTCGTAGGCCAGCTCGACCGGCGAGTGCAAGATCGCAGCCCCAGAACAGTGCAGCATCGACCGAATCTTGCCCTCCACCAGAGGCACCGTGATCTGGCCGGTGATGAACTTCAGGAAGAAGCCGAATCCAAACAGCTTGGCCATGCCCACGATGCTCTTCCGGTTCTGGAAAACCGCCTCGATGTACGGCAGCGAACTCCGAAAAGCCGCGACATCCATCAAGTAGGCGCATCCCGTCGTCCACTCGCCGTCCTTCAGCTTGGCGAAAGTCGCGTCCGAGTTCGGGAATCGAGC
>JBMOJD010000162.1:0-3491 GCA_049317025.1 Fimbriimonas sp.
TGAACAGTTGGAACCGGCACCGGCGACCGCCACATCCCAAGAAGGCAGAAGACGGACCAGATCATCTTGGCCTCTGGCGGCCTTAAGACCACCACACCAAGAAGAAACAAGAGGAGACCCAGAACATCATGCTTTAGCCAGATACCCAAGGCGAATGCAATTGCAGCCAGAACGATGGGTCGATTCTCAAACTGCTCGCGCATAGGGTCCTGGTTTCCTACTTCTTCATATCTTTGGGCCAATTGGCCAATCTTCGCGCCGCGATCTCACGAATCGATAATGGACGAAGCTCCGATAAGCGTGCTTCTTCTTTAGCCTTCAGATCCTCTTCCGGTTCATGGACCACCAAAGGTCGTACCGGACGAACACCAAACCTAAGGTCGGTGAAGAGCCCTCTCTCGCCCGCGATTTCATGCATACGGTGCAGCAAATCTTCCCGCATAAGCCGCATTTCTTGAGCCCAAGCCGAGCCAGTGACAGCGACATAGACAACACCTTTCACGTAACGATCCGGCATAGACCTTTCCGCCAATGCATTCCCAACGACTTCGGGCCAACGCTCGAGGACAGTGCGGGCGCGGGCCGCGCGCAAAATCTCGCTTTGCTCCACCGCATCCCCGAGCATAAACCCAAGCTTTTTCATCATCGAATGGCACCCGATTCCACGTGAAAGACCTTCGCCACCGCCAGTATCTGCGGTCCCGCCGCCGTGGCTTCCGTGCAAGTCAAAATCGCTTGCCCCGCGTGGTCGAGGACCAATTCGACAAGCTGAGCCCGCCTCCTTTCGTCGAGGTCGGAGAGCATGTCATCCAGCAAAAGCAAAGGCGTCAACCCGATGACCACCTTCTGAGCCTGAAGGCTCGCAAGTTTGAGTGAAATCGCCGCCGTCCGCTGTTGACCTTGTGATGCAAAGAGGCGCGCATCTCGTTCGTCGATAATGATGCCAAAGTCGTCGCGATGCGGCCCGATGGAAGTCGCTCCCCGGCGAGTGTCGGCCCCGCGTTGCGCCTGCAGGGCCACCCGCAATCCATCGCGACCCACCGATTCGTCTTTGGTTTCATAACCCAGAACCAGGTGTTCCCCTGCCGATAGCTGCCGATGGAAAGCCTCGGCCAAAGGCGCAAGCTCCAGGAGGTACTTCTGCCGGATCGTCCGCAGCGCATCGCCATGCTCAGCGAGCTGTTCTTCCCAAGGCTCAAAGAGATCGGCAGGGACGAATCCGTCCTGGCTTTGCTTCAACAAAGCATTCCGCTGTTCCAGGGCCCTTCGGTACACGGCGAGATGCCGCAAGTAAGCCGGGTAGAGGGCACTCAGCTCGAGGTCCAAGAACAGGCGACGATCCGCCGGTTCACCCCGAATCAGGGTCATGTCCTCAATCGTGAGGCAAACGCACGGCATTCGCCCAATCAGGTCAGCGGCCCGTGGCAAAGCAAGACCGTTCAGAAACGCTCGTTTCCGAGACCCGCGTTCCAGATGCACCGCCACCTTGGTGTCATTAGGGGCAAGGATGGCCTCCACGCGGGCGGAGAGCGCGCCATCCCGCACGGCCTCGGTATCTTTGTGCCCGCGAAGCAAACGCGTGGTGGAGAGCAAATAGAGGCCCTCGAGCAGGTTGGTCTTCCCTTGGGCGTTCGGACCCGCGATCACATTGAAACCCTCATGGAGGGGCAGATCGAGCGTGCGATAATTTCGGAAGTCCCTCAGGGCCAGAGACCGGACGAAGGCCTCGCTTTCCACATCCCTCTCCATAAGAGAAGTGTGTCGAAAGATAAGTCTTACTCTTACTCTTAAGGCGAACTTTTTTGGGGAAAACTCTTGTGGGCAAGACTCCTTGAACTCAGAACAGATTTGGCTCAGGTTCAAACAGGTAAAGATTCGGTTAAGAGCATGGGTGGAAAACTGTGTGGGAAAACTCGGGCGTGAACACCCACGAACGGGGGTAACTGGGCATAAGTTTGGGGTTTGACGTCGTCCCCACAGTTTCCCACCGGCTTTGACCGTGGTTATGCACCACTACTGACGACCCCGCATGCCCCGCAGCCAGACGCCAAAAACGAGGGCATTCAAGAACAAGGCCCCGGCGGGCGAAGCAATCACGAACATCGGATACGGAGCCAGATAAAGGCCCGCACCACCGCCAACACCGACCATGAACGGAACCGAGAATTGGAGCAGGCAACCGTCGGTCCCCGCTTCCAATTCCTTGCCCAGCCGCCCGCCCATCCAAACGAAGAAAACCAGAATGAGCGCCCAGAGCCCGAAGACGACCAGATAGGCCCCTCCACTCTCCATCCAAGGCGCGGCACCGCTAGAACTGAACATTGCCCCTTAACCATACGTGATCAGGAGATAGAATCGACATATGCCGTGGCTTGTTGTCCTGCTCTTGTTCTTCGTGGCCATCGGCTATCTGGCCCTGAAGACCATGAAGAAGACCGCGAATGTGCGCGCTGCCGACCTACGCGACCAGATGGCGGGCGATAGCCGGGCGCTGTACGTGCCCATTCGCCGATTGGCACAGGAGATCGACCACATCGTGGTCAAAAGCAAATCCTCGCCCGAAATGCGGATTCTTGCCCTCGAGGCCCAGAACGAAGCCAGCCAGATCTCGAACCAAATCGGCCAACTCTTGGTCGCCCGGGGCCAGATCAGGCGCGCCATCGCCGACCAAGGAACCTCCGACCTCAAGCGCGCCGAACTGGAGCTGAATCTGGAGCAAGCGGCCTCTCTGGCGGAGCGCCAGGCGCTTCAGTCGGCGCTGGATGCATCGCGCCTCGAGGCATCTCAGCTCGTTGGCCTCGATGATCAAATCGCCCAGATCGATGCCTTCGTGCGCCAAGCCGAGGCGGCGCTTTCCGAGCTTCGCACCCGCCTAAACGTAGCGCTTGCTTCGCAGGCCATGGGCCAAGGTGGCGACGACTCACTTCGCGATACCATCGGGCGGCTCAAGTCTCTCTCCAGTTCGGTCGAAGAAACAGAGAAGTTTCTCAATTCCTAAGTTCGCTTTTAGGACGAAAGCCCAATCTGCCCACCCGATTCGAGGGAAGATACAGACGTGAAGAAAGTTCTGCCTTATCTGCTGTTGACCCTCATCGTTAGCGCCGTCATCGGATGCGCCAAGACCGAAGAAAGCGACCCCTCCGCTGGCGCAAAGAAGACCACCGAGACCACCGAGACCACCGAAACCAAATAGTCGGTACGTGGCTTCGTTGGAGATAGACTAGCCATATGGCAGTTGGTCGTTTCCTGTTGTGCTTGCACTCGCACATGCCCTATGTGCTGAGCCACGGCAAAAGCCCGCATGGGACCGACTGGATCAATGAGAGCGCGGCAGAGTGCTATCTGCCGCTCCTCCATGCCCTCGACCGCCTGAACAACGAAGGCATCCGTCCGCGCTGGACGGTGAACATGACTCCGATCCTCTCGGAGCAGCTCGAGGATCCCGCTTTCAAGAGTGGCTTCGAGGACTACTGCCAGGAAAAGATCGACGC
>JBMOJD010000163.1:0-3396 GCA_049317025.1 Fimbriimonas sp.
ATGAGGTTGACGGCTGGCACGAATGCTTCTACGCGGGGAGCCGTCGGGTTTTAGGGTTCCTAGTTCACCTGTAGCTTCCAGGTTACGCCGAAAGCATCGCGGACGATGGCGTAGTGCGCGGCCCATGGTGTGGGTTGCTCGGGCATGAGCAGCTCGCCGCCCTTTACCAAGGAGGCGATCGCCCGTTCGAGGTCGACCAGAGAATCGCAGTGCACGACCAAGGCAAATCCTTGATGCCCCGAAGATGGATCATCGCTCAGGCTGATGAGACTGGTGCCGATCCGCAGGGTTGCGTGGAAAACTTGGTTCTCGCGATCCGAATCTGCCAGATGGGGAACCTCAGCGACCCGTTGCATGAACAGCAGCTCGGCCTCGAAGGCCTCTTGATAGGTGCGGATGGCTTCTTCGCATTGGCCGTTGAAATAGAGATAGGTTTGGACATTCATCGCAATCTTTGGCTGGGACTAGTAAACTTACCCACAAATGTTGCCATCGCTTAGCCCGATGCTTGCCTATGAAGATGGGGTTGCCGCCATGCGATGGCTTAGCCTGGCGTTCGGGTTTGAAACCAAGGCCCAGTGGGTTGGAGAGGATGGCAGGCTTGCGCACGGGGAGCTTGAAAGGGGTGGCCAATCGTTGCTGATCGCCAGCCCGATTGATTACCTTTCGCCCGCGACGCAGCGGGCGCGTCATCCAGAGACCTTCGCCTGGTACGACCAGCCCTGGATATTCGATGGAGTCCTGATTTGGGTCGAGCAGTTGGAGCCGGTTCTGGAGGCTGCTTGGCTGTGGGGGCCAAGCAACTCTCGCCGGTGGAAGATGGCTTTCCGGGCCGCCGAGCGCGTTTGGAGGATCCCGAAGGCCATCGATGGTTTATCGTTGAAAGGTCGGGATAGTTATTGGCAAGAGTCGATGTAGAATTTAAGTCGTGGCGACTTTGTACGAAGAACTGGGCGGATTCGACCGGATTTTGGCTCTCACCCGGCGATGGCATGAGTTGTGTCTAGCCGACCCTGTGGCGGCCCATCCGTTCGAACATGCTCTGCATCCTCATCACGATGAGCGGCTCGCGGCTTACCTCGCTGAGGCATTCGGTGGCCCGGCTTTGTACTCGGCTGGCTATGGCGACGAGTCCCACGTCCAACGGCTCCATGCGTGCAATGGAGAGCATCACGAGCTTGACGAGGCGTGCCTCGCCGCCTTCGACCAGGCGCTCACGGACGTCGGCATCGAGGGGGCGCCCGCCAAGGCGGCATCGAGTTACTTCCGACGCGCAACCGAAGAGCAGCGCCAGTGGAGCGCTCATGGAACTCAGGTACCGGAGGGCCTGGCATTCAACTACCTATGATGGTTGCATTGATCGGCCTATCGGTGCTGCTGCAGCAGAATCTGACTTCTCTGAAAGACGGCTCAGATGTTTACGTGCTTGCTCCGCCCATTTATGTGGCTCAGTATGGGGTTGGCGTTAAGTGGGCATCCGATAGCAAGAGTCTTGTCTACCAGACCTTTGACACCTTACGGGGCCGTCCATCGATTATCGCTGGGGTGGAGCGTGATGGTCGGTACGACGGGGCAACGACGGACCTTGTGCGCTGGAATGTGGCCACAGGCACCCGGACGGTTCTTGCGAGTCTCAAGGACTCCGAGTACCTGGGGCAGTTTGAGATCGTGGGTCCGGGCGGGGATGTCGTTTTTCTTGTGCGTAAGGTCGAAGGTGCATCGATTGTCGCCCAGATTTGGTACGCGCCGGAGAGAGGACAGAGTACGCGATTGACGGACTGGTTCCAGTCGACCAGTTCATCGACTCTTTGCTCCCGCAAGAGTCGAACGGCTCTGATTGCCAACTCCTCCGAAAAGACCATGGAGGTCTTCGCCATTAGTGATGGCGCTTTCCGAAAAGTCGAGGGACTTGGGGAATGGGACTATGCCTCCTTCACGGGACTTACGACGTCTGGCGATGCAGTCATTGCCCTGTCCACTCGGGGTGAGCCCGCTAAATCTGACGTGTTGAAAATTGACCTCCGATCTCTGGGCGTGAGCCGAGTTGGTGATGACCAGCTTAACTTCGAGCCCCTCGACCCGCCCGCCCGGCGCTTCCTCGCCAATCAAAAGCCTTTGGTGACCGGAGATGAGCCTCTGTACGCACTTCGGGTTCTACAAAAGGCCGATCCAACGCATGGACTACTAATCTCACCAGCGACCAAATCCGGCTGCCAAGTGAGCCCAGACGAGCTCAAGTGTTGCTACCAAACCCCGGATGGCTATTTCATCCGCGAGCAAGTGAAGGTCTCGCCCGCGGCTGCGAAGAAGCTCTCGGGCCAGAATCCGCGCTAGATATAATGACGGCGTATGAGACCGTCGCTGCTCTTTGCAATACTTGCCCTGCCCATACTCGCCTCGGCGAACGCAGACTACCGGCCCGCTGACCCGAAAGCCACGCGCGAGGTCCGGGCGGTGCTGAACTACCTTAAGAGCCAGCAAGGCAAGAGCTTGGTTAGCGGCCAAACCGACCTGAAGGATGCCAAGTGGATCGAGGAAAACACGGGCAAACGGCCCGCGATCCTTGGTCTTGACTTCATGTGGGTCCCCAAGCGAATGGGGAACAAGGTAGGCGATACCGCCACCGCCATTGACTGGGCGAAGAACCAGGTCGGCATCGTGACCTTCCAATGGCATTGGTCCTCGCCGAGCGGGGCGTCCGACCCGGAGAGCGGATTCTATTCCAAAGGGAACCAGTTTGACCTCGCCAAAGCCCTCAGCGACCCTAAGTCGTCCGACTTCCAAGGTCTGATCGCTGATATCGATGATGTCGCCGCCGAAATCAAGCAACTCAACAAAGCCAAGGTGCCGATCATCTTTCGTCCCCTCCACGAGGCCCAGGGCGGTTGGTTCTGGTGGGGATCAAAAGGGCCAGAGGCCTGCGTCAAGCTCTACCAAATCATCTTCGACCGCATGACCAAGCACCATCGGCTCCACAACATCATCTGGGCCTGGACGGCGTACCCGCCCAGCCAGAAGAAGGGCGATCCCAAACAGTGGTATCCCGGCGACAAGATGGTGGATATCGTGGCCAGCGATTATTGCGAGAAGAAGAACGAGTTCGACGAACTCGTCGCTCTCACCGAAGGGCGAAAGATGGTGGCTCTCGCCGAAACCATGAACGCACCCGACCCCGACAAGGTGCTCGCCGAGACGCCCTGGGCCTACTGGGTGACTTGGGCAAGGCGCGATTGGAACAGCCGAAGCCCGGATGACATGAAGCGAGCCATCGCCCACCCGAAGACCATCACGCTGGACAAGTTGCCTCCGCTTGCGAAAGCCAAGAGATAAGGTCTTATGTCTGCCAGACGATAATAGCGGGACGTATTTCGCGCGATGATTTGGGCGGAAGGTGCT
>JBMOJD010000164.1:0-3365 GCA_049317025.1 Fimbriimonas sp.
CTCAGCGGCGTTGGCGCTCCCATGCGTGCCCCAGCCGTCGGGGCGCCGACGCGACCTCAGGGTGCGCACCCTGCACCTCCCGCGCCTCCGCCGCCACCGCCTCAAGTCGATCCTGACCTCTCGCCGGAGGAGCGCGAGGAGCGAAAAGCGGCAGAACAGCAGAAAGCCGCCGAAGCGAAGCGAAACACGCTCATCGAGATCCGCACCCGAGATCTCGCCGCCGACCAGCTCGCCCAACGTGCGTCGGAGTGGATCCCGAAGACCAACGCGAACCGCCAGGTCGTGCACCTGCTTTGGGACCAGATCAAGCACGACACCCGCCTAGCAACCTGGGTCGCGGGCAAGATGGGATGGCCGATCCCGACCGAGGAGATCCCGGACTACATGGACAAATCCAAGGTCCGGATCCACAAGAAGCCGCACTATGCCATCGACGCGATGAATAGCGAGCAGGTGCCGGCAGCTCTCTTGCTCATCGCCGCCTGCAAGGCCCTCTGTGTCGATGAGTACCGATCCAATTCCGACACCACGAGCGTTGCCGCGCTGGGTGTGGATATTCCTGGATGTCGAAAGCAAGCCACCGCCGACGTCGATGCCAAGGCCGCGAAGAAGGCCAAGGGGAAGAAGTGACCGCCATGGCCCTTGCCATCGATTACTTTGACCGGCATCTCAAAGGCCCCGAGGCGGTCCTGTTCCGGATCGCCACCGGTCGATCAGAGGAAGCGCCCACCGCCACCGAGCTGGTGCAGGAGCCCGCCGCCGTGTTCGTCGCGACCGAAGGCAAGCTCACCGCCGCCAAGATCGAGAAGATCAAAGCGGACTACGCCAAGTACATAGGCCGAGGGAAGACCGTGGGTGTCGCCGTGTGGAGCGTCGTGAAATGCAACAACGGCATAACGCCGGAAGAAGTGTTCGCCATCCTGGGCATCAAGAAGCTGAGCCGGAAGGGTGTGCCCAATCCGAGGAAGAACCGCGACGAGCTGGTGAGGAAGTACTACGACGAGGGCATCGCCAAGGGCCTGAGCCCAAACATGGCGGTGACCAGGCTCCTTCCTAAGTTCAAGCGGATAAGCGCCGATGAAGCCCGCGAGATACTGGGCATCGAGAAGGAGGCCCGGCCCACGAGCACCCCACCGCGCAATACCAAGTACGACGGCATGACCCGCGAGGAAAAAATCAGGGCCATCTACGCGGGCCAGATGGAGAAGGGCCGAACCCAGCAGGAAGCCGTTCGGATGATCCTCTGCTACGTCAGCAAGCCCAGGTTCACCGCCGCCGAAGTCCGCAGCGCCCTCGGAATACCCGAACCGGCCGTAGTGCCGAAAGCGCCGAAAGCCAAGGTGCCCAAACCCATCACGGGCGCAAAGCACTCGCGAACCATCGAGCGCGCGGAGTACTCCAGCGCCGAAAGAGGGGTCGAGATCGACACCAGCCCGAAGCCCGACGGGCGAAAGTTCAAGTGCCTCGCCACGCAAAGTGCACCAAGGCCCACGGCTGAGGTCATCCCGCCCGGCCCCGACGTGTTCCGCTCGTGGGGCGACATCGCGCCGGAGAAGCGTTGGGAATGCGTCCTGAAGGCGAACTACACGCCCGAGGAGATGGAGAAATACATCGTGGGGCCAGGCCAAGGCGTGACCGCGCTGGTGAACGCCTTGGCCATCGACAACTGGCTGAGAAGCCAACCCGTTTCGGCTCGATTGAGGGCCGAAGAGATCGCGAGAAGCAGAATTTTGGAGGAACAACTTTGAAGGCAATTTCACTATGGCAACCGTGGGCTTCAGCCATCGCCCACGGCACCAAGAAGATCGAGACGCGCGGCTGGCCTCTTCCCAGGTGGATGGAATTCCAAACCGTGGCCATCCATGCCGCCAAGCGGAAGCCTACCCGTGCCGAAATCGAGGAGATGGAAGATGAAGCGTTTGGCCTTGACTACAGCTTTAAGGGCCTCTTTGGGCACGAGCCGAAAGACCTTCCTCTTGGCGGAATCGTGGCGGTGGCAAAGATGCTGCCGCCCGAGAAGACTGAAGAACTGGTTGCCCAGTATGCCGTTCGGTTAACCGGGACCGGCGCAATCCATCCGAAAGGGGAGATGTTAGGGATGACGGAAGTCGAGCTATCCCTTGGCAACTATGGCCCAGGTCGCTACGGGTGGCCGCTTACCGATGTTCGCGCCGTGCCATTCATCCCATGCATGGGGCAACAGGGATTCTGGGAGCTAGAGCCCGACGTTAGCCGAAGACTGTTAGAAGCTCTGGCGGTGCAACCATGAAGACCCTCAAACCCGAAGAAGTCACCGAGGCTGGGCACTATCGGATCAACCCGGACCAGATCAACGCGCTGTACACCAAGACTGTCATCAGTTCTGGCACCGGTGCCGGCGTTGTGTGGACCAAATCGGCGGCAGTTGATCAGCCGGACCCCGTGCGCGAGGCGTTGCGCGACCTTGTGGACGTGGTGGGTGGGCTAGGTGTCCTCCCGTCGCAAACAGATGACCGCGATAGCGCACTGGCAAAGGCCCGCAAAGTGCTGGGGGTGCTTGGGTGAAAGACAGGCTGATGGAAATGCCACTTGTGGGGCTGTATCCAATTGGCTCTGATGATGGCAATAGCCTTTTAGTCCAATGGGGGCACAAGTTAGGCCCATGCAACCGCCCGTTTCGAACGGAATGGTTTGCCCTTGAAGTTGCAGGATCGCCAGTCGCGGTTGCGGCAACGGCTTCAATTGTCCATGCCCCGGTTGCTGGCTACCAAGTTAACGAGGTTGTAGAACTTGCTCGGTTGGCATCTGCTAATTCGTGGGCCAACCGCGTCATGCTTCGACTGTGGCGAGAAGTATGCGCTCCAAAGTGGAAATGTTGGCCCGTAAAAGCTGCTGTTTCCTATTCACACAACGCTTTGCATGGCGGGAATAGCTACCGTACGGATGGATGGACTAAGGTGAAAAGCGACTGCGGAACTGATGGGAAAGGCGGTAATTGGGGGCGAAGATCCAAAGGTTACGAAAACGAGGCCCTTCATGGCAAGAAGACGCTTTGGTTATGGGAGTATGAGGCCCGCGAAGTGCTGGGGGTGCAACCATGAAAGACATTCTCATTCTAGTCCTGCTAGGTGTGACCGGAATCTCGTTGGTAGCGTGGTTTCATGAGCGGTTAATTCGCATGTTGCTACGCGAGGCGCTGGCGGCCCTTGTGGATGCGGTAGATGGCCCTGGAATCTCTACTATTGATGAGGTGATGATCGCCATCGCCCGAGCCCGCGAAGTGCTGGGGGTGCCGGAGTGAACCTCCCGATTGGCACATGCACTTGCGGTTGGCCTTTGCTCGCCGACGGATCGTGCTCTAACGGAGAATGCCCCGATGGTGGCGG
>JBMOJD010000165.1:0-3271 GCA_049317025.1 Fimbriimonas sp.
GGCGAGATCACTATCGAGGCGCATGCGATCGTGACCTCCGGATCCCGTTGATTCCGTTCCCAGGAGCACCGGATTCGTGGGGTCGCTGAAATCGAAGATCTGGAGCCGACCTTCCGAAGAGCTGACGTAGGCGCGTTGGCCAGATACGGCGAGCAGATAGCTGGGGAAGTTCCCGACGAGAGTGGGCTTCATAGGATCCCGGACGTCGAAGATGTCAGATCCCACGCCGTTGCGGAGTTTGGCATAGGCGTAGCCGCCGGAGACGATCAAGTCTGTGAAGTCTGTGTAGTAGCCTGGGGTGTAACGGGGTGGCGTCTTCAAGAAGGAAACCTTGCGGGGCTGGGCAGGATCGCTGACATCGACGACATGCAACCCGGCAGGGTTTGGATTGGTGCTACCTGGCGGATAGAAGAACGACCCAGCGTCGAGGATGAAGACATGTTGATCTGCGACAGCTATGGCGTTTCCACTGACCTCGGTTACCGGAAGGAAGCCCAGCATTCTCGGATTGGCAGGAGCGCTGACATCCAGGACGCTGAGGCCGTGACCCGCAGTGTAAGCTCGATTGCCGGCAACAACCAGGGGCCCACGGGTGTTTTGAGGGGCTTCTGGGACCATGACCTGCTGCCGATTGGCCGGGTCGCGAATGTCGAACACACGAAGGCCGGATAAAGAGGGAACGTAGAGGTAGCCTTCGTGCGCGGTGAGTCCATCTGGCCGAACTCGCGGAAGCGCGGGCCAGCGACCGAGCAACCGGGGCTCGGTGGGCGGCAGCAGTTCTCATTCTGAACTAGGGCCCAGAGAATGAGGGTGGCTGGGGAGATGACTGGGAACGGGGCGTGATCGAGAGGAGCGCCCGGTGAGACGAGCGGAGTGGAGATCTGGGCAAGCGGGAGCGTCGCGGACCGATGGGGCCGCGAGGGGGTGCGGAACACGGTCAGGTTTTTTTCGCGTATGGCCCCAGTTCGAGACCGCGCATCATGAAGAGCAGGAGGCCCTGCCAGCTGGGAAAGTGCAGGTAGAGGGTGAGGGCGCGGACGTGATCGAAGAACGTCTGGCGGGAGGATAGCCGTGCGCGCACCAATCGGTAGGGTTCATCAAGCCAGCCCAGCGCGGTGTGCAGAAGGAAGGCCAGGAGGTTGAGGGATGTGAGGACTGCCGCCAGGTGCTTCTTGCCGTGACCGAAGTTGTGTTCGAAGTGATATCCCTTGGTCTTGAGGGTATTGTTGTTCTCGTTCTCGATCTTCCAGCGAGCCCTGGCCGAGGCGGCCAAGCTGGCGACGTTGCTCTCGTTGATCGGCCAGTCGGTCACCCAGGAGTTGTGATAGATCGTGTCGCCCTTGGCGTCGGTGACGCGGAGCTCGCACCAATTGACCTTGAGAGCATCTCCGCTCTCGGCCAAGGGGGCAGCGTTGGTCCAACGGTAGGTGTAGGTGTGGGTTTCGGCCTTGTGGCGAACACGCTCCCGCAAGGAGCGCAGATCGGGTCCGGGTTCGAGCAGTTCGATCCAGCGGTAGAGGGCGATGTGGGAGGTGGGCTTGGCGGTAAAGAGGAAGTGGGCGTCGTGGAGGAGGACCTGACGGCAGAAGGGTTGGTGGGCGTAGAGATCGTCGCCCAGGAGGGTAATGGGCCCGTGGCGGCGGTAACCTTCGAGGTTGGATTGGAGCCAGCGCTTGGCGGCGGCGATCTCGCAGTCCTGCTTTTCATGGCCGTCCTGGGGGACGATGAACTCGGGGCGCAAGGCCAGGACCTCGCTTCGTGCGGGAGCGACCACAACCGGAGTCAGGGCGGTGTGAAAGTAGATCCGAGGCCCCGTCTCAGGCGTGAGGTGCGAGCAACACGGGCCGTGGATCTTCGCCGAAGAGTGGTAGCCGGTACCGTCCAACGCGATGAGCATGGATTGATGGATTCCGCGAAAATCCTCCAGAAATCCCGCTTCCCGCACGGCATCGAGAACGCGATCGAAGAGCGGATGAAGCGCTTCGGGTGGAACCGGGTCGAGCATCTGGCGCACCTGGTTGTCGCTGGGGATGCGGGTGATGCCGAAGAGGCTCTTGGCGTTGTCGCAACCGCGCTGTTCGCGCATCGCCTTCTGATTGGCCAGAAAGGAAGGAGCCTGGGTAAAGAAGACGGCGAAGGCGCTCAGGGCGAAGTCCTCCATCGCATAGGACGTGTTGGTGCCGCGACGTCGATCCGGCAGCGTGGCCAGTTCCTCGCGCAGGGAGTCGATCCACCGATTGAAGAACGGACGGTTCATGGGCAAAGACGCTGGCGCCAATGCCGGCCCACCGGGCGTACAAACACTTCCTTGATGGTGGTCGAGGCGGAGTCGGACGGACCATTGCGACCTCGGCCGGTGGTGCGGCCCAAAGGCAGCCATCCGGCGGCCCGGTAGGAGGTGCCGGCAAAGCGCTCCGCTTCGACGAATGTCTCCACCAATTCAATGCCATGTCCGTAGCGTTGGTGCCAATCCCGGTTCAGACGGCCGAGGACGCGGGCCAGGACATGGCTGGCCAAGTGGGGCACGCGCACCCAGGACGGGATGAGAAAACGGGTGTTGTTGGTCAGGCGCGCGCGATGCCGACGGCGCTGTTCCTCGTTCCAGCCGATGAAAGTGTCGCGGGGTTGGCAGTGCCAGGCGGCGGAGCCGAAGAGCAGAGCCGCCAGGAGCCGCCCGGTCCGGGACCAGACCAAATAGCCGAGGTTTTCGCCGACGCGGTTGCGAAGACCCAGGTAGTGATGGCGCTGAAGCAGTGCCCGAAACAGAGTGTCTTCGCGTGAACCTGGAAGGACAAGATCGATGCGCAAGGGCTGTAGACTCGCCAAGTCGACTTTCAGGACGCCGCGATCCAGCTCGATCTGGACCGCTTGCCGATTGCGTCGATCGTTGACGCTGGGACGTTGGCGCGAAGGGAGCCGAATCCAGCCGCGAACCTCCAACTTGAGGAGCAGGCTGCGGCAGGCCATGTCCTTGGGACGCCCCGTGTCGGTGCGCCAATCCCAACGCTGACAGAGCTCTCGCGAAATGCGGGTTCGATGCCAATCCGGATGGGCGAGGAGCAGGTTGCGGATCTCGCCCAAATCCGAAGGCGTCAAGCGCCGCCCCTGGATGACTTCATCTACGACCACCGGCCTTGGCTATATCAAAGGATGGGAAGTGAGTCCCGCGAAAAGTGGGAAAATTTCATGGGAGCCCCACCGCCTTGAGACGCGTTCTCCATCACTCGCCCAGCCTCGCGATAAGGTCGCTAACACAAAATGAGAATTGCTG
>JBMOJD010000166.1:0-2861 GCA_049317025.1 Fimbriimonas sp.
TCGTACAGCTCGCGCACTTTGTGCTGCGCTTGGGCCACGGCCATGCCGTAGCCGGGGATGATGACCACGGTTTGGGCCGATTCCAAAATCTGGGCTGCTTCCTCGGCGCCCGCACTGCGAACGGACTTCTGCTCGCCTTTCAGGGCCGAAGCCGTGACCTGACCAAACGCCCCGAACAGGACGTTGGTGAACGAGCGGTTCATCGCCTTGCACATGATGATGCTGAGGATGAGACCGGACGAACCATCAAGAGCACCAGCGAGGATCAGCAGCTTGTTATCCAGCACGAAGCCCATGGCGCAGGCGGATAGGCCCGCGTAGGAGTTCAGCAAGGAGATCACCGTGGGCATGTCCGCCCCCCCGATGGGGATGATGAGCAGCACGCCAAACACCAGCGAGAGGCCCGCGATGATCAAGAACAGAGTCGCCGCGCTCGCCCCGAGCGGGTTGATGGTCAGCATCACCGCCGCCGCGATAGCGATAGCGAATAGGATGCCATTGACGACGTTTTGGCCCTTGTAAGTGATCGGGCGCGTGGGCAAAATCTCTTGGAGTTTGCCGAACGCCATCAGCGAACCAGTGAATGTGATGAGGCCGAGGAGAATCTCGAAGGCGATGATGCCAGTGGTGAAGCCGCTGAGCCGTTCCGGTTCGAGCGAACCCCACAGGAAGAACTTGGCGGTGCCGACGAGGCCTACGGAAAGGCCACCAAACGCGTGCGAGAGGGCCGTTCGCTGGGGCGCGGCCGTCATTGGCATGAGCATCGCAATCGGCGTGCCGATGGCCGCGCCGATCACGAGGCAGATCACGATGCCTTGGTAGGCCACGATCTCCGGCATCAGGAGAGTGCCGACAACGGCCAACACCATGCCGATTTCACCGGCGATGACGCCATTGCGCGCCGTGGTCGGGGCGCTCATCCACTTCAAGGAAAGGATGAACAACGCGGAGCCGACGAGGAACGAGATCTGGGTGAGAGTCGCGACGGGGGTGAGGAAGTTGCCGCTCGTGGCGACGGCCAGCAGCATCGCGGGGAATGTGATAACGTGGGCCGCCTTCGCGGGTTCGCGCTTCTTGAACATCCGCAGCATGCGGTCGGTGATGAGGAATCCGCTGACGATGTTGATGGTGGAGGCGACGACGGCGAGCGCACCTAGCACCGTGCTGAGGGTGTCCTTCTGCTCGCCGAGGATGACCATTGAGCCGACGAGGCTGATGCCCGAAATGGCATTGGTCAGCGACATCAACGGGGTGTGGAGCAGGGGAGAAACTCGGCGGATGACCTCGAGACCGATGAAGGTCGCGAGGACGAAGACGAAAAGGTTGGCCATTAAGCTTTCGGTCATTTGGGGCCGCCTTGCAGTAGCTCGAGGATTCTGGCGTTCACGATTGCGCCGTCTTGGGTCAGGAGTGTTTCGCCGATAATCGGGTCTTCGGTGTTGACATTCAGTTGGCCATCTTTGGTCAGGTTCAGCAGGAAGGTGGCGAGGTTCTTGGCGTAGAGGCTGCTGGCGTGAAACGCCAGGGTCGAGGGGAGATTGACGGGGCCAATGATGCTGACGCCGCCGTGGTCCACCGTCTCGCCCGCTTTGGTAAGGGCGCAGTTTCCGCCCTTCTCGGCGGCGAGGTCGACTATGGCGGACCCAGGCCGCATCCCTTCGACCATCGGCTGCGTGATCAGGATGGGGCTCTTCTTGCCGGGGACAGCAGCAGTGGTGATGACGAGGTCGCTCTCCGCGCAGACCCGGGCCAGAAGTTCGCGTTGCTTCGCGTAGAATTCCTCGCTCATCGCCTTGGCGTAGCCGCCCGTACCGGAGGCCTCTTCGCCAGTTTCGAGCTCCACAAACCGCGCGCCAAGGCTCTCGACTTGCTGCTTGGTTTCTGGTCGGACGTCGTAGGCACTGACGACCGCGCCAAGCCTCCGGGCGGTGGCGATGGCCTGGAGGCCCGCAACGCCGACGCCGACGATCAGGACACGCGCGGGCGAGATCGTGCCCGCCGCCGTCGTCATCATAGGCAGAACTTTGGGGAGTGCCTCGGCCCCGAGGAGCACGGATTTGTAACCCGCGAGGTTGGCTTGCGACGAGAGCACGTCCATCGACTGGGCGCGAGTGATTCGCGGGATCAGTTCGAGCGAGAAGGCTCGGATGCCCTTTTCCGCGGCAAGTTGCACCGGTTCGGGTTCGGCGAGGCTCTCGGTCAACCCAATCCAGGTCTGCCCGGCTTTGGCGTGGGCAAGATCGGCGGCATAGCCAGCAAGGTTAGCGCCAAGGATGCGCACGGCGGAGATGACATCGGCCTGGAAGACCTCTTCCCGGGTGGCGAGAGTCGCGCCCACCGCGACGTAGGCATCGTCCGAGTATCCGGCCGCGAGGCCAGCGCCGCGCTCGATGCGGACTTCGATCTTGGCCTTGAGAAGCGAAGCGAGCACGGTCGGCACGAGCGCCACGCGGCGTTCGCCCGAAAAGTGCTCTTTAGGGACACCAACTACCATAGAACCCCCGGCCCATCCAGTTGTGGGCCTATGGTTCAGTATTGCGCGGAGCGAGGGCGGGTTTGCTCGCTTAGGTGAGATTCTTTGCCGGAAAGTTTCCGGGGAGACTGGATGTGGCCGACGCCGGTTGCTACCTCGCGGGCAGAGCCCGCTTCGATTCCTTCGGAATGAACCACCAGGCAACGGTGACGAACATGGACAGAATGCCCATGTCATCCAGCCAGCCGACGCCCGGTAGCCAATCGGGGATCAAATCGATGGGGCTGGCGACATAGAGGGCGGCCAGCAGAAGAATCACCCGCACGAACTTCGGCGTGCGCCGATCCCACGCCAATCGCAAAAATGTCCCGCACCAAGCCAGAGCCCT
>JBMOJD010000167.1:0-2827 GCA_049317025.1 Fimbriimonas sp.
TCCCAAGCTTGCTGGCCACTTGCCACGACTTCATTCTAACGGAAATGGTTCAGGAGTGGCTAGCTTGGAGGGCATTTGCGAGGTCGGCAAGAATATCTTCGATGCCTTCGATTCCCACCGAGAGCCGGATGAAGTCGGGCACCATCGTTGACCACCGCGCGTGCACGTATCCAGGCCATCCAACGATACAGGGTAACATCATCGCAAATGGCGGCAAAATCGGCAACCAGGGGCGTCAACGCTTGGCAGACTTGCGCCATCTTTGTTGGTCTAGATTTAATCCTCGCACTTTCGCATCGATTGCCACCGACGATGATCGGAACAATAAACGCGAATCATTACCTGAGGATGGCTTTCCTCTTGATCGTGACTGCGACCGTTGTTTGGCTGTTTGCGATTCAAGGCGACGAGCTGCTACCACGTGCCTCGCGGGCCATACCTTGGCAGTGGCCGACCGCCGGGTTCCTGGTATCCCTTGCCATGCTGTGGCTACCGTATTCGGAGCAGCCTCTGAAGTTCGCTACAGGTGACACTCTGCTTTCCGCGAGTTACCGTGCTGTCATCGGGACTATCCAGGATTCCCTGTTCGTCCTCTCGAGTGCGGCCTTCATCGCTCTTCTCCGGCGTGCTGATTGGAAAGGGATGGAAATCGTCCGAGCCCTATTCCTCATAAACCTTGGTTACAAAGTCCTGCTTTTCCTCTTGGTGGGAGGATTCACCAATGAAAAATCCTATTGGGAGCAAGCCGAATGGACCATGGCGTTTGCATCCGGTGCAATCCTGTTCGCCATGGTTATCGTAAGGTGGGGGCCCGCATGTGCATTTGCCTGGGCCGCGGCGGTTTCTATCGGGCAGGGATTGCTCGGACCCGATGGGTTGTCAAAAAGCTTCATCCTAACGCCGCTTGCCAGCCCGAACCCCTTCTTAAACACCGTAGCCCACTCAGTCATACCGATCCTGCTGCTCTCCGGATCGGCCTGGTATCTCTTGGCCCGAGACCGCCGAGGACAACGCTTGTTTCAATCGCAATGGATCGAGACCTAGCTTACGGGAGAGAAATTCCAGCGAAACCCATCGCTGGATTTCACGCAGGTCGGGCAGGCGAGCAACCTGCTGGTTCCGTCCAGCAGGACGACTCGCCCTTGGCGTTAGGCTTGGCTTGCCTCAAGGGCATTTGCGAGGTCGGAAAGGATGTCATCAATGCCTTCGATTCCCACCGAGAGCCGGATGAAGTCGGGCGAGACGCCCGCCGAAATCTGCTCTTCTGGTGTCAACTGCTGGTGTGTCGTGCTGGCCGGATGAATCACCAAGGACTTCGCGTCGCCCACGTTCGCGAGGAGCGAGAACAGCTTGAGGGCATCAATGAATTTGAGCGCGGCCTCGTAGCCGCCTTCGATTCCAAAGCCCACGATGCCACCGAATAGGCCACGCGTGTGGTACTTCGCCGCATTCGCATGGTCCTTGTGGCTGGCAAGACCGGGGTAGTTGACCCAACGCACGCTCGCGTGGCCCTCCAGGAACTCGGCGACTCGGGCGGCGTTTTGGCTGTGTCGCTCGATCCGCAAGGGCAAAGTTTCCAAGCCCTGAAGAAGCAGGAACGCGTTGAACGGACTTAGAGATGCGCCCTGGTCGCGCAGGCCCTGGACCCTGGCTTTGATGCCAAACGCCACGTTCCCGAGGCCAGGGAAATTCTGGAAGACGTCCCAGAACTTTAGGCCGTGGTAGCTTGGGTCTGGTTCGGTGAAGTTTTTGAAGCGGCCACTGCCCCAATCAAAGTTGCCGCCATCGACAATCAGTCCACCAATGGCCGTCCCATGCCCACCGATGAACTTGGTCGCAGAGTGGACCACGACATTGGCCCCGAGTTCGAGCGGCTTCAGCAGGTAAGGCGTAGGCAACGTGTTGTCGATGACGAGCGGCAAGCCATGCTCGCGGGCGATCGCGCTCACACTCGCGAATGGGAAGGTGTCGAGCCCGGGGTTGCCCACCGATTCGCCATAGATCAGCTTTGTCTTGTCATTGATCACCTTGGCGAAGCTTTCGGGGTCGCTCGGATCGACGAAGTGCACCTTGATCCCGAACTTGGGCAAGGTGTAGTGGAACAGGTTGTAGGTTCCGCCGTAAAGCGAACTGCTGCTGATGATCTCGTCGCCCGCTTCGGCAATGGTCGTGATCGCGAGAAGCTCGGCAGCTTGCCCCGATGCGGTGGCGAGTCCGGCGGAGCCACCTTCGAGGGCGGCAATCCGCTGCTCCAGCACGTCGGTGGTGGGGTTCATGATCCGGGTGTAGATGTTCCCGAACTCTTGGAGCCCAAACAGCCGCGCGGCGTGTGAGGTGTCGTCGAACACGTAGCTCGTGGTCTGGTAGATCGGTACCGCCCTCGATTTCGTGGTGGGGTCAACCGTTTGCCCGGCATGCAGCGCCAGGGTTTCGAATTGGGGACGAGAGGTGTTCTCCGCGCTCATACGGACGATTCTTCCTCACGATCTAAGGTGAGGGCGCGGCTCAGTGAGTCACTGCAAAACAATCAAAGGTGAATCGAGCAACTGACGAACGTTAGTTCGCCAGTTGCCCGAGTTCGTATTCAGGGCACGACTCGCAGACCAAAGCCAAAGGGAGCAACACTTCGGAGCCTTGCAGGCTCCGAACGATCACTTCCCCGAGTTGCCGAGGACCGGAGCCCCCATGCCCGGAGGGGCATTAGGCGCTGGCGCAGCTCCGCCCGGCGCAGCTCCACCAGGAGGTGGGCCACCAGGTGCAGGTTGTGATGCCCCGGGACCAGCACCCGGGCCTTGCTTGCTCGGATCAGTTTCCTCCCACGGCGGCT
>JBMOJD010000168.1:0-2731 GCA_049317025.1 Fimbriimonas sp.
GCATCTCGTCTTTGATGCGCTGAACCTCTTCGGGAACGTCCACCTCGGGCTTCTTATCCTTCGGCCCGGACCTCAGGTCTTCGAGTCTCTTCTGCCACAGGCCGAGCACGACGTCCGGAGTCTGTTTCAAGGCCCGAATCTCCTTGTTCACCTCGTCCAGTTGCTTGCGCAGGATCTCGGCGGCAGGATCCACCGAAGTACTCGGCTTCGGCTCATCAACCACCTCACCACGTCGCAGGGCGTCGAGTACTTCTTGCCTCTTGGCCAGTTGTTCCTGAAGCCTTTCAGGGGCCTTGGACTCGTAAATCTGCCTCCGGAGGTCCTTAATCTCAGCCTTAACCGCGTAGATCGCTTCGGGGGTCGGTTCCCCAGCCGTCCCGCCCGCATCCATCCCGAGCGCCTTGCGCAGCTCGTCCCGCCGCTCTTCCAGTCGCCAAAGGCCGTCCAGGGCTTTGCTTTGCGAGCGGCCAATGGTTCTCGCCCGAGATCTCGCCGCCGACCGAGCGGCCCGAATCTCCTTGATCTTGGCCAGCAGGTCCGCAACTTCCGCGTCTGCAGATCTCCTTGCGATTCTCTTGGGCTTGTCCATACCAGCAGTCAGGTCTTCGAGCTCCGAGGTCAGGCGGGCGATCTTCTGAAGTCGAGCCAGGCGCAATTCGCCCCTACCTTTGTCCAGGCCCACGGAGCCAGACGGTTCTCGGCCGTAGCCGCTGATCGCGTCCCGAATGTCCCGTTCCGAGGCCGGGACTTGGGCGTGGTCGAAGGCCTCTTGCACCTTCCCGACCAGTTCGCCGAGGGTGTCCACCCCGTCAGCCACGAAGTTCTTGGCGAGCTTCACCGCGATCACGGCAAGCTGAGGATCGAGACCCGCAAACATGGACGAGCTCACCCGCGTGAGTTCCTTCAGGAGGGCCGAGCGTTCGGCTAAGATCTTGCCTCGAGTAGTCGATTGGCCCCGCTTGGCCCTTTCACGCGCCACCCAGACGTTGGCCGATTCGGCAGCTTTGGTCTCACGGAGCTGGGCAACTTCGGCCTCGAGCTTTTCGAGCTTGGCCGCCAGGTCCGTGAACTTCGCAACCTCTTCAGGGGTGAGCGACCCATTCTTTGCTACGGTAGCGCGCTGAAGAAGACCCACCAGGCCATAATCCTGATCAATCTCCATGCGCCGAGCCACGCCCGCTCGCCCCCACTCAGAGCCCGCTTTCACGAGCGCCTGAGACACGGTGTCGAACTTGCGCCGGAGATCTTCCGAGAGCGCCCTGGAAGCCTGAATCTCTTCAAAGCTTCCCCCCTCATTGATGGCCTTCGCCCCGTCAGCGACGGCCTGGTCGAAGGCCTTGCGTATCTCCACCTTGCGGATGGTGAGCGTTGCCGATTCCGCTTCGGTCAGGACTCGCGGGGCCTTCAGGATGCTTTCGGCCAGGGAGTCCGCTCGATCCGGGGAATAGTCTTCCTTGGCCTTGTCCAGCCACTCCTCGAGGTGTTCACGCACCGGCGCGTCCATCTCATCGAGGCCCAGGGCTTCGCGCTCACCCTTCGTGATGCGATTGGCCGCCGCGCTTGAGCCTTCTTGCTGTAAACTAGTGTTTATGGCACTGCTCGTGGGCAAGGCATCAGATGGCGACGTCGCGATATTAAGTTCCGACTTCGCTTGTGTTCGTGTCAACGGAACCTGGCTTGACCGTGCTCCTTCCGCAAACGAACTGAGTGAAGCAATGTCTGTCACCCCTGAGGAAGAAAGAGACTTGGTGAACGAAGCGCGTGCAGCATTGGCATCTAAGCCAAGCCGAGCGAGAACAGAATCAAAAGCCTCCTGATAGAGCTTTCTGGATCGCTGAACGTCAGCCGTGTATTCGGGCAACCGTTCCTGAATCTGCTGTTTTGAAGCGCTTCGCCATTTTTCGAACAGGTCGTGGCATTCCCCGTTTTTGGCCGCTTCCATTTCTCGAAGAGGCAAGTACCACTCAACAAGTTGCCCATTAGGCATGCGAACATCGAGGCCAACAAACCTCCACCCCCAAGTACCGGGATTAAAAAGCTTTTCCGTATCGAGCTTGACCGGCTCAATACCCTGAGAAGCCATCCACTTCAGCGCAGGACCAATCTGTGCAAAATCATCCACTACCGTCTTGAACCGAAGTGTGTCGCGAACGTGCTCAACGCCGAACCAGGGGTATTTAGCGAGCGTTTCGGGCCGAGTCGCCTTATCGAGGATGGTCGCATCCTTTTTGACGTTCGACTCTGAAGTGGTCCCAAGCTCAGAGTCCATCCTCTTGAGCCAGCCATCGAGAATCGGCTTGTTTTCGCTAGTAAGACGGGCAATGGCTGCCAGCTTCTCCTGATTGCTCAATGCCGGGTCGATGGGATTCACGACCCTTGAGGGCTCAGAAGCAGCAACCCCCGACTCTTGGGCCGGGGGTTCGGGTGGTTTGGCGTCTTCGGTTAATTTTCCGGGGGGTTCTGGGTCATTTTTTCCCGGTACTGTTTCGCCGCTTGCTCTCGCAGGACCCTCAGCACCACTTCCTTGCTGGGGAGCCGCCCCTCCGCTTTCAGTCGCAGGACTGTCGCCTGACATTCCTGCGAGGACCGTTCGGATGACGTCTTCGGCTTCGGTTGCATCCAGCGAGGTTACCTCCTGGAGGGCCTTGACGAAGGCCTTGGTGCCACGGCCATAAGTTTGCTTGTACCAGGCGTCGACGGCCTGCTTTGGCACCAGTGTGCCCTTCCAGGA
>JBMOJD010000169.1:0-2690 GCA_049317025.1 Fimbriimonas sp.
ACTGCGGATCGCGCCCGGCCATGACGGCCGCTGGGTCTTGGTTCACCTCGTAGTCCGGCTTTGCTCCGACACCCTCGATGACCCACTCGCCCGTCTCGTGGTCAAACGCACCGCAGTTGGGGACAAAGATCGTTCCGTCATCAATCAGGTGGTAGCCGCTGGTCATGCGAGGAGGCTCGAATACGAATACAACGTCCCGACCTTAGCCGCGCTGATGAACAAGGTTGTCTACACGATTGTGGTCAAGAACCTTGAGAATATCAACGAAGCAATTCGACTTAGGGCAACTACCTAGGCTGAAACCAGTTGAGGAAAAAATTGCTTCAGAGAAAGCAAGCCTGGTCTTCCGAATCCAGCATGGCTACAGCCTTCAATGCATCGTTACGCTACCATCCACTTGAGGGACCATGGGATTTACCGGCCCTATCGTAAGAATTGGGTGAACCGTACGCGAAGCAGGCAGGAATGCAGGCATCCAGCCACTGGTCGGCCCATCTTCATTGCGACTTCAGCGTCTCGTCCCTGAGCCTCATGAGCTTTTCTCGGTACTCTCGCCACGGGATAATCACTGGATCCTGGGCCGAACCAACATAGCCAGGCAATCCCAGTTCCGTCAGCAACGTGCCGTCACGATCAATACCTTCAAGCCAAGAATCAATGCGGGCAAGGCTCGTACTGACCGCCGTGCGTTTGTGATTCCCTAAGTATTCGATGTACCAAGCGTCCAAAAGCGCGGAAAAAAAAGACGCCCTAGGTCCCTCCAAGGTCCGATAGGCGACAGTGATGAACTCTATCTTGCGACCGTTCGTCAAGGTTAAGTTTGAGTTCTGGACGACCTGCCCTTGCATCTGGGAATAGTCGTGGCCGGTGATTTCCGACTTCGCAACCAATGCAAGTTTCGGATGGAAGAACTCTCGACTCAACCGGTCAAGCTGCGCATCGGTCATCGGGCACACTCTTCGCTCATAGTCAAAGCTCTGCGAGTACATCTGGCGTGTATCGCCACGAAGAAAGGCCGCCAGGCGATCGTAGGAGACTTGATGCAAGGATGGCGGATGAAGTACCCACCATCCTTGCCAGAGTGCAAGGATGCCGCAAGCGATAACTCCGTAAAGACCGAAGTTAATTTTCTGGTTCGGCGTTCCTAGCTTTAACTTTGTCATTATAAGTCGCCTATCTTGCGGGCGCCTTTTCGAGCCCTATCCTCCCCCCACTGAAACGCACACCGGGGTAGGGTCCGGTCGACAGAATTTTAGTGCATTGAAGTAACGAAAATCATAGGTTCGATCAACGCCATCATTGCAATGGTAAATGACTGTCTTGCCCCAGCAGCATCCTTGCCCTGGATCGCCATTGCACCAGAAGAACTCAGCCGTCTTAGTTCCGGCACAAACGACCGGCTCCAAGGTCGGACAAGTCGAACTAGCTCGGACCGCGAGGAGCGCGATCAGCATAAAGGCAACGAGAAGTTTCTGCATATTTTCTCCCTTTTGTCAACGTGTCATGACAAAACCTTATTGTGAGTCCGGAGCCCACCACTCAAGACGGTCAGGGTCACCTGTTCTGTAGCGGCGAATGGCTTGACCGCCCAGTGTTACCCCCAGACCAAACGTTGGAATATAGTCCGACATAAACGGATGATCTGCTGGATTGTGATTGAGATCCACGGCCATAATCGTATTTTCTTTTTGGATATGGGAAGCAATCGCCCAGACGTCCTGACCGAGCCCCACATCATCGGAGAAGAACATGAGTTGGTAGGGGTACGTGATCCGCAGGTTTGGGTGGGGCGAATGAGCGCATCTCAGGGACTTTACATTAAACCGTGATTGAGGATCTTCAATTACTTCCAAGATACTTGGCATTCCCATCGACTTAGTTGAGCCATACTTTCCGTCCCCCTCATGCTCGGTCCGGTACAAGGAGACCGCCAGCCAAATCTGCCTTAGATTCGACACACATGCGGTACGATTGCCTTGTTCCTTCACCTGCTGAAAGACAGGTGCGGTCATGGAAGTCAGAATGATGATCAGCGCGATCACCGCTAGGATTTCGAGCAGAGACACGCCTCGAAGTTTCACAGTGACCTCCTCACGGCGAACTTCTCCAGCGGATCATCCGGCTGTTGACAGAAAAACAGGGTACCTATCGGAGTGAGCATGTACATCCTCGGTTGCCATGCCACATTAAGTGCTTCCTTGATCTTGCCCTTGGGATCGCTCAGGACAGTGAAGGTCTTTGGAAAGCGTGATGGCCGCGGATCTACCTTGGCATCTAGGACGTAAATCACCCGCTGCAAGCGGCTAGATTGGACTCGCTCCGGCTCTATGGTGTCTTTAGTGCATGAAGAGCACGCTGCAGAATACACCACCAGAACCGGCCGTGGATCTTTAGGGTTAAATAGCTGCGCCCCAAAAAGGCCCTGGAAGTTAGTACCGGGTTTCGGATCTCTCAGCCTATCGTAGTGCTCAATGGCCCCAGTCTCGACCTGTTGGAGACGATTTTGCTCTATTTGTCGTGAAAAGCTCTCGCTGAACATATAGGAAAGAATCAGCGATGCCAGAATCACGATCACCCAGTGCCAGAGTTTCATCTAAACGCATAGTACAGCAAGTTTTGCGAGGGGTGGGGGGGGGGGGGATGTTAAATCTTAACAATTCCTTAACGAAGGAGGCCCGGCAAGTTATGAA
>JBMOJD010000170.1:0-2680 GCA_049317025.1 Fimbriimonas sp.
TCAGGCTCAGCCGGCACCTTACGTGGCGGAAGCCAAGGTCGCGGTCAAGCGGGCGATTCCGCTCTTGCAAAAGAGTGGGCAGACGTGGCTGGATCGGGTCCGGTGCACCAGTTGCCACCACCAGTCGATGGGCTTCGTTGCCCTCAAGGTGGCCAAGGACAATGGGTTCCGGATCGACGAAGGGGCGTTGCGGAAGCAACTGCTGGAGTCAGACAAGCGGCGCGCGCGTTACACCGACCCCATGCTGGAGCTCACCGGGGCGATTAACGGCGTCTCCGGCCACGGGTATCAACTCCTCGCTCAGACTGCCCTGGGTACACCCGCGAGCAACTACACCGATAACGCCGGCTTCTTCCTGACCGCGAAGCAACCCGCCAAAGGCTACTGGGTGAGCACCTCGCACCGTCCGCCGATGGAGGACAGCGCGTTCACGGTGACGGCGACTTCGATCCGAGCCCTGCGCGCGTATCCGGCGGGCAAAGAGGGCGAGGCCGCCATCGCTCGGGGTCGACAATGGCTCGTTCGGACGAAACCCACCAACGCCGAGGGGCGAGCCATGAAGCTCCTTGGACTGGTCTGGTCCGGCGCATCCAGGTTCGAAATCGCGAAGGCGAGGCAAGCGATCCTCCGTGAGCAGCTTCCCGACGGTGGCTGGGCGCAGACCACGGGACGCAAGTCCGACGCCTACGCAACCGGGCAGGCGATGGTCGCCCTAGGTGCCGCTGGCACTTCGCACCGCGCCAAGGCCATCACCCTGGGCGCGAAGTACCTCGTTTCGACTCAGAAGCCCGATGGCTCTTGGCTCGTGCCAACTCGCCGCGTCGTCAGCGGCCTTCCGTATTTCGAGACCGGCTTCCCCCACGGCATCGACCAATTCATCTCGTATGCCGGTTCGGCTTGGGCCACAACCGCCCTGTCGGCCTATGCTTCGACGGGCAACCTCACCGCCCTCAAGAGCGTGTCACCGCAACGACGAATCGACAAGCCAACGCTGCTCGCCAAGAATCCGAAGGACCACGCTCTTCTGCATGCCGCTTGGCACGGCACCGCCACCGACGTGCGCAACGCCCTCGCGAAAGGTGGAAGTCCGAACGCCAAGACGACGGCCGGGACTACCGCCCTCATGCTCGCCGCTCGCGACTCGGCGAAGGTCGAAGCCCTCCTCAGTGCGGGCGCCAACCCGAACGGCGTCTCGCCGAACGGGGCAACCGCGCTCTCCCTTGCGTCCGGCACCTATGGCGCGCTGCCCTCCATGCGCCTCCTCCTCGCCGCCAAAGCAAACCCCAACAAGGGCCCGAACCAAGAAACCCCGCTCTCCCATGCCCTCCAAACCCACGAAAACGAGCGCATCACGCTTCTGCTCGATGCGGGCGCAAAGCTTGAGCCGCTCTCCCTCCTGATGGCCTACAGCGTCGCCGACCTCGACGCGATGGAAATCGTCCTCCAGCGAGGCTTTGACGTCAACACCGAGAACCCGTTGTACGGTGGGAACGCCGTCAACGACGCCGTGGTCGACCGCCAGCTCGAGATCCTCGCCCTGGTCCTGCGCTACGGCGGGAACCCGAACGTCATCGACAAAGAAGGCTTCTCCCCCCTACAAGTCGCCGCCCTCGGCGACCCCGAGAACTGGAAACTCGTCCAACTCCTCCTCGACGCCGGATCCCGCCGCGACCACCGAACCAAGACCCGCCCCACCGCCCTCACCTTGGCCAAGAAGGCTGGGAACGCTGAGTCCTTGAAGCTCCTGAGCGGCGGCTAGCAAGATCCGCCATGAACGCGCCAACGAACCCCTACGAGGGGTGCCACTGGTCAGACCAGATGATTGTGCTGGGCTGCCCAGTGACACTTTGGGAATGGCACGAACCTACCAGACCCAAACCCACACGGGCTCATTTCCGAACCGAGTGCACGTCCCCGATGCCACAGACGAGCCCTGTTGCTTTCAGTCAAGCACACGGGAGGTTAGGCACTCAGGAACTCGACATACTGACTTTCAATTTGCCCATGAAATGCCTCCGGTAGCTCATCCCAGACGTGCAAATCAACCCGGAACGGCAAGTTGCTTTCCTCGAATGCCTCCCTAAGGTCCGAGACTCCTGGGCTACTGGTAAACACCACCAAGTCAAGATCAGAGGCCGGGCGCGCCGTCCCTTTGACCCTTGATCCAAAAGCCAAAACCTTTGTCCCGGCGGGCAGATAGTCCGCTAAGAGCTCAGAAAGGATTTTCCGGTCCTGGGGCCGGATGTCCAAGTCCAGTTTCAGGTCCATACCTCACCGGTCATGACCTCGTAAAGGCGGATCGCCGCGACCAAGAAGCGTGGGGCAACTTGCAGAGTGGCCACCGCTTTCTCGCCGCTGTAGTCATGACTCGTCGCAACCCTTGCGTCCGCGTACTGGAGCCAATCGTCAATCTGGTCGCCCAGCAACTGGTTCTCCGCCGCGACCCGGAGAATGGGTTTGGGCGAGTTCGGGGTCTCCGCCAGGCCCAAGTCTTCGGTAAGGTACCGCTTGAGGAACTTCCAAGACATCTCGAATGCCAGCTCAAACCGCTTCACCGCCGAATCTCGAATGGCCTCACGGTCCATCTCCGTGAGTTCAGCCCGTGCCGCCGCTCCCTCGTAGTTCCTCAGTTGCCCGTCGAGGCTACGAAGCGAGTCCCTCAGCTTAGAATAGTCGGTCG
>JBMOJD010000171.1:0-2463 GCA_049317025.1 Fimbriimonas sp.
ATCAATGGTCGTCCCGGTCCATTTCGAGGTAGGTTCGATCTCACCCGAATTGGAGTGTTTGGTCACTCATTTGGCGGCTCGCAATCGTTTCGGGCGCTCATCGACGACAGCCGGATCGATGCGGCGGCAAATGTCGATGGAACAGTGTTTGATGAACTGTACAAGGTGGGCACGAGCAAGCCATATTTGTCGTTCCAGAGCCTGCGAGCCACTGCCGCCCAAATCGACGAGAGTCGACAACAACTTGCGCAAATCGGCTACTCAAGCTCCCAAGTTGACTGGGTCTTTGAGCATGCCGTTACCGATGACATCGCATTCAAGAACTCAAGAGGAGCTATCCAAGTATCGATACCTCTTGCTGGGCACAACAACTTTACCGATCGTGGGCTTTGGCAAGCATTTGGAATTCCTAGTGCGCTGGTAAGCACTGATATTGACTCGGCGTATGTTCTGCGCATCTATCAGACCTATCTACGAGCCTTCTTTGACGAGAAGCTAAGGGGACGATTCCAGTTCTTGCTCCACCGTCCGAGTTGTACTCCGGATGTGGAGGTTCGGTGGAGTAGACGCTGATCCGAGAGCATCGTGGCGCACTTGCAAATTTTGTAGGTGCGCTTTCTGTTTAGAGACCGAATCTTCAACGGGCTTGTCTATCCGTAATCCGGCTCGGCTCTGGTGCGGAGGGACTCGATGCCGGCGAGATCGTCGATAATGAGGTGCTGAAGGGATTCGAATGCCGATTGTGCTCCACACCTCCCTAAGTGCATGGGCCGGGATTCTGGCGATCATTCGGACGGTGACTTTGTGGCGACCTTATGTCTTTGTGATTGGGCTTCTTGGTTCTAGTCGCTCTTGCCCTGCTGATCACACCTGACCGAAGTCGTGACCCTCATTCATTGACAAAGTCTTCGGAGCTTGTGCCCTGAGTATTAGCTATGAACGATCTCTCACCGGAGAACTAGAGAGGAACTGATCGATAACCCTTTTGTATCCATAGCTTGACAAGAAGTTCAAGATGGCTTGGTCCCGCTTCTGTGGCCCGGACATCTTCAGAGTGTTCCAATAGTAGCTTAGGTATGGAGCGAGGTCGCTACGAGTGATCAAGCCACTTTCTATATAGGCGGCAAATCGATCGAGCCATTCGCTGAACTTATCGAACGCCTCTCTAACGGCTAGATCTTCGCCGGTTGGATTGCTCTCGGTCTCGGTTAGCACCCTAATTGCCCGAACAAATTCTTCCGTCCCGACCAGGGCAAGTTTTTGCTCACCATCCGCGTGGAGGGTTACGGCCGTTTTCCAATAGTCCAAGATTCGCTTCACAGCGATCACATTGGGATCGGCATCGAAGAGTTTCATTTGCTCGGCAACGAACTCGGCGCGCTTCCACTTTTGGGCTTTGTGGTATTGGATAAGGGCAAGGCTACCGCCGATCACCCCGAGGAAAATGCTGACCCAGTCCTTAATCTCACCCATTCTCGAATTCTAACATAACTGGGGGAATGGAGGTGCGGATGTGTTGTGGGCTGTCCTTCGAGTGTTAGGCTGGGAATGGAGGATACTACTCCGAATGCCCGTAGACGTTGGCGTAGTAGTTCCACTCGGGGTCGGTCGCGATTCGGATAAACGCGATTTGGCCGGCGTGATAAAAGTCTTCGGAAGAGAGCCAGGCGACGCCGGAGCGGAAGGGGCGACGATCGCCCCAGATGCAGATAGGCGTGCCTTCTTCGGGGTCGGGGAAGCGGGCTTCGATTTCCGCGAGGAGCTGAGCGTGGGTGGTCCGGAGGGTCGCGAGGAGCTCGTCGACTGAGCCTGCGACGGGCTCGTAGGCGTCGTAGTCAGGGTCAACCCCGGTGCGGAGGGACTCGATGGCGGCGAGGTCGTCGATGATCAGGTGCTGAAGGGTTTCGAATGCGGATTTGCATTCGGCGAAGGGTTTGAAGTTCCACTGTTCGGCGGTGATTCCGCGGAGGTGCTTGAGGAAGAAATCGCGGGACGCGGTCTTGGCTTCGAGGGCGTGGCGGAGAGTGTCGTTCATGGCCTTGGGTGGATTTTACATTCTTGGTGGATTGTTTCGGACGGGGGTTCGGACCTGGCCCACAAGGACTAGAGGTATTTGAGAAACTCCTCCACCGTCAGACCCGCATCGCGAATAAGTCCTCGAAGGAGGCCCGTGTCCAGCTCTCGATGGTCAGGGATGGACAGCATCGCCGGGGAGTTTTCTTTGCCCAGAACATGTGGCTACCCCGATGGCGAGCGAAAATCCATCCAGCTCTTTCAAAAGCTCTTCGGGCTTCTTTCCGCTCAAAACGCGGAGCTTTGGCATGGCTAGAGAGTGATCAAGTCGACCTGGCTTGGTGGATTGGTTGCTTCGATTCTCTCTTGCTGGGCCTCAAGCCAGCCTAGCGCGGCTTCGCGCACGTTGACTAAGGCCTCTTCTCGCGTGCGGCCCTGAGACCAGCATCC
>JBMOJD010000172.1:0-2402 GCA_049317025.1 Fimbriimonas sp.
GCAGCACGATGCCATTTAGGAACACGGTGAGGTAGGCCGGGGTCACGAGGGTCTCGCCATCGAAAACCGGAGCTTCCCAAACGATGTCGTAAACGCTCCAATGGCCGGGAGCCTTGGCCGCATTCACCAACGGCGGGAACTGGCCATAGATGCCACCGACGGTGCCGTCGGGGTAGGTCGGGTTCTGGTAGTTGTCCAGGACCTGGACCTCGTACAGACCCATGAGGAAGACGCCGCTGTTGCCGCGGCCCTGGCCATCGCCCTTCACCACTTCGGGAGCGGCAAATTCGATGTGAAGCTGAACCGAGCCGAAATGGTCCTTGGTCTGGATGTTGCCGGTGCCGGGGACGACCTCGGCGTAGCCGTTCTCAACCTTCCACTTTGCCTCGCCGTCGTTGCCCTTCCATCCATCGAGCGAAGTGCCGTCGAACAGAATGATCGCATCGGAAGGCGGCGCACCGGGAGCCTCTTGAGAGGAGAAAGTGCCGGGAGTCACGACGCGGGGCTGGGGCCGATCGCCATCGTGGACGTGGTAGTTGGTTCCAGGGATGATTGGGGTGTCGTTATAGCCGAGTGACATCAGGTCCCGATTTTGGCACGGAACTTGCGGCGGAATTCTCTCCCGTGGGCGGTTTGGTTTTCTTCGCCTAAGATTCGGGTGCAATAGTGAGCATGGAAGTCAGCGTCCTTCGGCATTCGGCCGGTTTCGACATCTTCACCGTGCGATCGGGCCAGAACGAAGTGGTGCTCTCGGCATTCGGTGGCCAGATTCTGAACTGGACCCGAGCCGGCGTGCCGATCATGTTCGCCAACGAAGAACGAGCGATCTTGGATGGCAAAACGCCCTACCGAGGCGGCGCCCCGATCTGCTTCCCGCAGTTCAGCAAAGGCGCCCTGCTCCCCAGCGCCACCGAGGTCCTGCCCCAGCATGGCCGGGCGCGCACGTCCATTTGGGATGCCGAGATCCGCGAACAAGATAATGCCCTGATCTTTCGCACGGAGCAGCCGAGCGCGGAAGGCTTCGGGCCGACAGTGTTTGCCTGCGAACTCAAGTACGTGTTTCACGAAGGCGTCCGCATGGAAGCTCGCATCACCAATGTTGGCGAGGCTGCCAGTCCGTTTCAATTTGCCATCCACAGCTATTGGGCGAGCGAAAACCCCGGCTCGGTCACGGTCGAAGGCATGGGCGAGCGCTTTCTCGACAACCTCGCCGGGCTCAGTGAGGCAGTGGATGCCGATTCTTCAAGCCCGCATACGCCTCCTTTTGATCGCGTCTATCTCGACGACTCCGACCGCCAAAAGCTAACCGCCGAGCGCTACATTCTGGACATCTCCACCGAAAACTGCGCAGGCACGGTCTTCTGGAATCCCGGCCCCGCCCACACCATCGGCGACCTCGGCACTCCCAACTTCGTCTGCCTCGAGAGCGGCCTGATCACCCCGTCGCGAACCCTTCAGCCCAGCGAGGAGCACCTCCTCGTAGTGGAGTACCACGCAACTACGTGAGGCCAAGGGCGTAACGACACATAGCAACGGCATACCGCATCGGCCCAGATTCGCCCCTCCTTTTGCGCCTTCAAAACTGTTAGGAAGTTGTTTAGAGCAAAGAGCAGCCTAGCAAGGTTCTTGCCTGGTGTGCATGGTAACTGATGGGTATCTGTCGGCAGCGTGGCCCTGCGACAGCATCTTGCCGCCGCCAAGACCACGGCCGATCTAAGCCACAAAATCGTTGATCACGCTCGGGCGCCTTGTTGCATGTCTCCCCGCAGGGCCAGGCGAATCCGCTGAGATCGATGTCAACAACTGGCATCGCCAAACATCCAACCAAGGGTCGTCTTCAAATGCCGAAGAGAGCCACAGCCTGTGAGCGACGGGGGAGACCAAACACAGCCGAGACAACGCTGAACACGATCTCAGATAGAGACCCCCGCCTTGCTGAAGGCTTCCGTCCGGGCGAAGTTTGGTAAGCAAGTCGGTCTCTCAAAGCCCGGACCGACCGTTTACGACTCGGGCGTCAAGATCGAATCCAGAAGCACGACGCTTTCTTGCTCGTTGGGGTCCGTGCGGGCAATGAGAGCCACCGCGCGAGCGTCGGACGGATTGAACGGTTGGTGGGGCACTCCGGCGGGAATGTAGACGTAATCGCCTGCCTCGACGCGGTCGCAAAACTCCAGATTGGGGCCATGCCGGAACTCCGAGACCCCTTCGAGCATGTAGA
Source organism: Fimbriimonas sp. (assembly GCA_049317025.1). Taxonomy (GTDB): domain Bacteria; phylum Armatimonadota; class Fimbriimonadia; order Fimbriimonadales; family Fimbriimonadaceae; genus Fimbriimonas. Next base: position 2,219 of record JBMOJD010000172.1, read on the forward strand.
TCGCCGTCTCGTGACTCTCGTGGAAGTGCGGCTTCGCGGCGGCCCCAGGGGGCATCACGAGCATGTGCATGCAGATCGCCTCCGAACCAACGCTTTCGGCGGAGATTCCCGCAAAGTAATCCAGCCCTTGCTTCCCTTGAAACGCAGGGCCACCGCGCACGACTCGACACTCCTTCATGACAAC
>JBMOJD010000173.1:0-2367 GCA_049317025.1 Fimbriimonas sp.
TGCTGATGCCAGGGTTTCCACTCCGAATCCCAACCCCATGCGAAGGGGAAGGTGTCATCGTAGTCGTTTCCGTACATCGCGACGCCGAGGGAGAGTTGCTTGACCCCGGAGAGGTCAGCAGTCTTCTTCGCAGCCATCTTGGCCTGAGCGAAAACGGGGAAAAGAATGGCGGCAAGGATTGCGATGATGGCAATCACCACAAGTAGTTCAATAAGTGTAAAGGCTTTACGATTCATAGAGCACCAGTGCTAGCTCGGGACAACGTGGTCCCAGGTCGGAAGGTCACAGGGACCACCTCCTCAGAAAGGAGGTGAACTGGACCTTGGATGGACTTGTCGAGAAGGCGCACCGCGCAGTCAGCGACTGCACGGACATCGACTTCGATAGATGTTGCGATATGGGAGGCGACCGATGGCCAGTGAAGGCCGTCGTAGCCAATGATGGAAAGTTGATCAGGTACTTGGATCTCCAGCGCCTGGCAGGCTTCGAGGACGCGATAGGCCAGCCAGTCGTGCCAACAGAAGATGGCGGTGGGAGCATCTTTGCGTTCCCAGAGGGCACGGAGAGCTTTCAGAGGATTCTTGTTGACGACTGCCACCCGATCTTCGGGAAGGTCCAAGCCGAGCCTCTGCAGGTTCTCGCGAAGGAGGCGTACGCGAAGGTCTGAGTCGCGGACGTCTGCACCATCGGAGGCGATCACGGCGATCCGTCGGTGACCATGAGCGAAGAGTTCTTCGGCAACCCGGGCCATGCCAGATGCCACGTCGTCACGGACGGAGGAGAACTGCCCCAAAGGATCCCTACCATTCAAGATCACGACCGGGAGCCGGGACCGCCTGAGAAGCGCAAGAAGCTCGTCTTCTGGGGTCGGCGCGAACAGAATCAGCCCATCGGCAATCCCGCCGTTGAGGACCTGGTACGTCTCCCGAATGCTCCGCGCAAAGTTCGTGTGAATCAGCACGTCATAGCCGTATTCCCCGCCCGCAGTCTCGATGGCGGCCGAAATCCGGTCCATATAGAGGTCGCCCCATTCCCGGTGTCGGAACGTGCTGAAGAACGAGAGAATGTGGGTGCGCCCTCGCCGCAGCGAGCGAGTCAGCAAGTTCGGGGCGTAGTTGAGTTCCTCAGCCGCCCGGCGTACCTTGGCGGTCGTGTCGGCCGAGATGCGACGATCCACAGCCTTGTCGGCTAGGACAAGGGACACCGTGCTGAGCGACACACCCGCCCGCTGTGCAACCTCCAATAGTCTCGTTCGTTCGCCTGACTTCATTGCCTGGCCCTTTGCTCAAATGATTGAGCAGGTTGCTCAATCATTTGCGCATTATACGACAACTCTATTGAAAATCTAAACATGTTTTGCCAAATCGGCGGTCTTCGATTCCGTCTAGGCCTGAACCCGTATTCGCCGGAAGACTCGCCGCAAGAATGACCGGACCATCCGAAGAAGCCGGAACATGACTTCATTGAGACCGACCATCCGCGCCTCGGGCACCGACCCCATGGTGAGTCGGAAAGGCTCTTCCCGCAACAGTCCCTTCATCTCTCGAGTCTCAAGCGCGAGATGCAGGTCGCGGTCGATGGGAGCCCATTTGGCCGCATTCGTTCGTGCGATTGCGGCCGCATCCGACTTGCCAATCTTGCCCAGTTCGCGCTCGACCTCCGCCCAAAGCCGTTCGATCTCGGGGTCGGTTTTGCCGTGATAATCGCGGTAACTGGTGAACAGGAGGGCAATGTTTTGGACCCGTTGCTGCAGGCGTTGGACCTTATCGACCGAAACGGATTCGAAAAGCGAAGACTCCAAGCCCTGAAAGGCGATCACGACGTCAACCAAATCCGAGCGGAGCGGGACGGTCGCCTTCTTCATGATTTCGGTGTCGAACCGAAGGAAGAAATCGCTCCATGTTTGCAGAACGTGGCTGGCCTCTTTGTATTGCGCGGCCCCGTGTTTGTCAAACTCCTCAGAATCAGCCGCTAGCACAAACGAGTGCAGATGCGACCCCTCGAGCGGGTTCTCGGTGAGCCGAGAAATACCATCGGTGATGAGCGCGATATCGACGCGGGCCGTTCGCTCCGCTTTGGCCTCAGCGAGCAGACGCAACGCGCCTTGCAGGTAGGTCATGCCCTCGGCCGGATGCCCAAGAACGGCCGCAACGGCCGATTCGAATGCCTGTCTTCCCTTCCCGCCGTAGGTTGGGCTTAGCTCGTGGCGAAAGAGGTTGACGTAGGTGGGGTTCCCGGCCTCGTGTTGCGAGACGAGAAAAGCTAGAGCGAGGCCACGCGCCACCACATCGCGGTGGTCCCGGCGCGTCCCCATCGATTCGCTCGCGTCGAGGAGCAGATATCCAAAGGGGAGGATGTCTTGGTCAT
>JBMOJD010000174.1:0-2354 GCA_049317025.1 Fimbriimonas sp.
AGCTATCCAGAATCGCCTTCCCATCGCGGACCACAGACACGTTTTCGAGTTCAATTAGGGGGGAATGCATAAAGATAGCGATATCCTTGAGATCCAAACTACTTGCTAGAAATCAACTCGCCGCTCTAAACTTTGGGAAGTGCGCCTCAGAAATGGGATCTGAGAGTTGCCAATGGACCAAGATCGGGCGATCACCTTCAACAGACAGAGCTACGGCAAACCCAAGACAAGTGAACGGGCCTTCCTTATGCTCTCGCACAAAAAAGAGGTGCCTACTACCCTTGGCGATGAGTCTTTGCCCAGTCGCAGTACCTTGCGCCGTTGTCGACTGGCTCTCCCACTGCAGATGTGTTCGCGAAAGCACCTTGTCCTTATACATGGTCGTAGGTGAAAAGACACGTTCAGACTTCCTCAGCGTCACAAGATGGATATCCAGGGCCAAGTCTTCTACAAAGAATGTTCCTTGGCGCATTGAAACAGGGTTCGGGCGGAACGGTGCGACAATCTCGTCGCGAGTATAGGATGCATGCAGAACGAAAGGCAAGTCACTCGCAATCGGGCGTCCCGGCGGGAGTCGACTACTAAGGTATTCGAGCAGCTGCTTGGACTCTTCTCGAATCGCATGGGAAATCTGTGAAGGGTCTACGGTTTCACTGAGTGGGAACGCAACCATCCGCCCAAACGAATTTGCGTTTATACCGTTGAGAGCATCTACATACTCCTTACACCGGACCCGGTCGTCCACGTGCGCGATGCTAGTGATTCTGTACTGATTGTGGGCTGCACTGACAGAGCCTGGTTCAGCCTCGGCAAGCAGGTCGAAGAGACTTCGCTTGCCGCTGTAAAAGTCGATCGGCTCCAGCCCTGTCTCATTTAGAAAATCGCCAACAGTCGGAGTCGCTCCGGAACGCAGCATGGATCGGAGTTCGCGTAGTAGGTCTGCCCGTCGCAGAGGAATAGCTTCCTTGAGGTTTCTCAGAGCACGTTCGCGAGTGACCTTGTCAAGCCGAATATGACATCCAGCGGGCAAGGAGGGAAACTCAGATTCAATCGACTGCTTCAGTTCGGCACGCATGAGCCCCGTCATCGCCCGGAACCGAAGATCCATCCTGAACTTTCGATTTTGTTGACCGACAAAGTCAAGCACCGTCAGGGCAGCCTTATTCTCATGAAGCCTTAGTCCTCGCCCAAGTTGCTGTGTGAACAATACAGGGCTCTCCGTGGGTCGAAGGAAGAGCACGACGTCAATCTCCGGCACATCCACGCCTTCGTTCAGTAGGTCCACTACGCAGACGAGATTCAGAACACCATCTCGGAGCTGAGCCATCGTCGTGCTCCTTACGTCGGGGTCCATGGCACTATGCAAAGACTTCGCCCTAATGTTGAAGCCCTGGAACGTCGAAGCCATTTCGTCAGCATGTTTCGTGCTCACACAGAAAGCAACGGCCCTCATTGCTCTGAGATCGCCCACTTTTTCGGCCAGTTCGCGCAGGACAACTTGGGTCCGCTTAGCTCGATGGCTGGCGTAGTAACTTTCGAGGTCCGATGTTCGGTACTTTCCTCCCTCAAACGCGATCTCGCTGAGGTCGGTCTCATCGTCAATGCCGAAGTAGTGGAATGGCGCAATGAGACCAGCGTCCAGGGCCTGCCAGAGCCGAAGTTCGTAAGTGAACTCACCGAACGAATCGATCACGTCGCTGCTTGAGTCGGCCCGCTCTGGGGTCGCGGTCAGCCCTAGAACCTCTCGCGGACCAAGGTGGTCCAGGAGTCGCTTATAGGTCGGTGCCTCTGCATGGTGGAACTCGTCGATGATCAGGACTTCGAAGTGATCTGGGGCGATCGAGTGGAGGCGATCCTCGTGTAAAGCCTGGACAGAGCCAAATACGTGATCCCATGCCGACGCCTTCTCATCGCCGACGTGGAGTTCTCCAAACTCGCCGTCACGGAGGACGGCTCGAAAGGCACTTCTAGATTGATCAAGGATGTCTTTCCGATGTGCGACGAATAGGAGGCGAGGACGCCTGCCGTAGGCCTTGCAGAGATTCTGATAATCAAACGCGGAGATAAGTGTTTTTCCTGTGCCAGTCGCCGCAACGATCAGATTCCGATTCTTACCTTCGAGCCTTGCGTATAGAAGCGCCTCAAGGGCTTCTCGCTGGTGAGGGTAGGGATGAATGTCAACGAAGAAGGAAGTAGTAGTTGCGTCTCCCCGCTGTGCACTCAAGGCCTTGGTCAGCCTCTCACCATCTCGATTTGGGTCAAACCCCTCGAAGCGGGGATCGTCCCAGAGGCGGTCAAAGGTCGTTTCCAGTTCATCGAAGACAACTGGAGAATCAATCTTCGATAGACGCATA
>JBMOJD010000175.1:0-2269 GCA_049317025.1 Fimbriimonas sp.
GCGCTGCATGCGGTGGGTTCGCAGGATCATTCGCGGTCGCACTTCGAGGCGATGTCGGCGATGGAGCGCGGCTTGGCCGATTCAACCTCTGGTCCGAGCAGCGGCTGGGTTGCCCGACACTTGCTCGCCACTGAAACTCCGGGCGACTCGCCTCTGCGGGCGGTGGCGTTCTCGTCGATCATGCCCGATTCGCTTCGCGGGGCCACCCATGCGACGGTCTTGAATTCGTTGAGTGAGTACAAGTTGGACCTTGCCGATTCCGGTCGCGGACCAGCAGCGAAGTCGCTTGCTCGTCTCTACAACGTGGGCACAGATGAAATCTCCGTTGCGGGTCGGTCGACGTTGGCGACCCTGGAGACGCTGAGCAAGCTCAACCCTGAGGAGTACAAGCCCTCGAACGGCGCGGTCTACCCCGAGAGTCCGCTCTCGCACGGATTTCGCCAGACCGCTTGTTTGATCCGGGCCAAGGTTGGGATGGAAGTGGCGTGCTTGGAGGGCGGCGGATGGGACACCCACGTGGCCCAGGGCACCAATGTGCCCCAGGGCCAGAACGTCGGCATCATCGGCAACCTCATCATGGACCTCGGCAACTGCATGGCCGCATTCAATCAGGACATGGGTTCGGAGATGAAGAAGGTCACGGTCGTTGTGATGACGGAGTTCGGTCGCCGTTTGAACGAGAACAACGGCATCGGCACCGACCATGGGCGCGGAGGAGCGATGTTCGTGATGGGCGGCGGCGTGCGCGGCGGCCGGGTCATGGGCAAATGGCCCGGACTAGAACCGGATAAGCTCGACGAAGTCGGCGACCTCAAGGTGACCACGGACTACCGGAATGTCATCGCGGAGATCTTGGAAAAGCTGGCGGGCGGAAAGGACCTGGAAAAGGTCTTCGCCGGTCACCAGCCTGAGTTCCTCGGTGTAATGTAGTTTCTGTGCTGCCCCAAGACGAAAACGATCCGCCGATAACTTCGATCCTGGAGATCCGGGTGCGGCTTGGGCAGGAGGCGGAGTTCGAGCGCCGGATGAGCGAACTCATTCAGACGGGGTTGCAGCAGGACGGCCATCTGGGGACCAGCACGATCAAGCCGATCCATCCTGGGGATCCGTACCGGGTGGTTTACAAGTTCGACCGGCGGTCCAACTTTGAGCGGTGGCACACGTCGGCGTTGCGAAATGAGCTCTTCTCGCGGGTCCAAGAGATCGTGGAAGAGGACCACGCCGAGCAGCACCTTGGCTTGGAGACCTGGTTCCAATTCGAAGGCGCAAAGGCGAGGCCGACGCCGCCCAAGTGGAAGACCACGATCGTCTCGTGGCTCGCGATCTATCCGGTGGCCCTCGCCGTCGGCTTCGTGATGCAGAGCCTGCGCTTCGACGCCCCGCTGCCGGTTCGGGTTGCATGCCTTACGGGCGTGGTGGTGCCTGTTGCGGCCTATTGGGCCGCTCCGAACATGGCCAAGCTCATGGACCGTTGGTTGCACCCTCATCGCTGAGACTTGCCCTTATCGCCAGAAGGGTGTTTAATGGCATTGATGTTCGTGGTCATTGCCGCCCTCGCCGTTTTCGCTGCTCCGGCTGATTCCCTGCGGGCTGGGTTCCAGAACCCGCCCCTCTCGGCTCGCCCCCATACTTGGTGGCATTGGATGAATGGCAATGTCACCAAGGCGGGCATCACCGCCGACTTGGAGGCCATGAAGGAGGTTGGCATCGGGGGCGCCCAGATGTTCACGGTGGATCAGGGAATTCCCGCCGGTCCGGCGGGCTACAACAGCAAGCTTTGGCGCGATCTGACCGCGTTTGCCGTCTCGGAGGCCGACCGACTCGGCATTGAACTTTGCCTCCACAACTGCGCGGGCTGGTCCAGTAGCGGTGGCCCTTGGATTCAACCGGCGGATGCCATGCAGGTGCTCGGCTGGTCCACGCGAGTGGTGAGTGGCGGCCATGTGGATGCTGCCCTTGATCCGATCCGCGCACCGCAGGTGGTGGCCCGGGTGGACTATGCGAAGGATATCGCCGTTTATGCGATCCCCGGAAGCCAGTCACTGAATCCCGTCGATCTTGGCCGGACCGGCGTCGTCCGGGCCGACGGAATCTTGCCTGACCTTGGTGAGAAGTCCGGTGTTGCTAAGGGGTCGATCTTGAATTTAACTTCGCAGTTCAAAGATGGCCGATTGGTAGCCGATCTGCCTGCCGGGGATTGGACGATCCTCCGGCTTGGCAGTGTCCCGACTGGCAAGGACAACCACCCGGCCCCGCCCGAGGGCGACGG
>JBMOJD010000176.1:0-2210 GCA_049317025.1 Fimbriimonas sp.
CCTACGAAATCACCGTCCCCACCGCCGGCCCCTACCAACTCGACCTCCGCTACGCATCCGCCGAATCCCGCTCCATCCGGGTCCTTGCCAATGGCACCCTCGTCCTCTCGAACGCCTCCGCCCAAATCTCCGGCGGATTCGGCCCCGAACACCAACGTTGGTTCGCCGAGGGAATCTTCGTGCTAAAAGAAGGCAAGAACACGATCACCTTCGAGCGCGACAGCTACTTCCCCCACATCGACAAGCTCCAACTCGTCCCCCGCCCCGGAGCCCAACCCACCGACAGTCTCGGCGTCATCGCCCAAGAGAGCGGCCTCATTCCCGCGATCATTCGTGGCCTGACCGACAAGATCAAGGGTGGAGGCGAAGCCAAAATCGACCTCCCCGACCCCGCCGATCCCCTCCTCCCGCCCGCCGAAGCCAAAGATCTCGCCACCCGCGATGAGGAAATCAAGGCCCTAGAAAAGACGAAACCAGTCGTGCCCGCCGCCATGGCCGTCACCGAAGGGAAGCCCACCAACCTCAAAGTCCACATCCGGGGAAGCTATCTCGCACTCGGCGATGAGTGTGCCCGCCAATTCCCGACCGCTGTCGCTGGTGCCAAGCAAAGCCCTCTACCCAGCGACCGCAGCGGACGCCTCGAACTCGCCCAATGGCTCACCGAACCCCAAAACCCCCTGACCGCCCGAGTCTTCGTCAACCGCATCTGGCGCTGGCGCTTCGGGCGCGGTCTCGTCGGCTCCGTCGATAACTTCGGTGCCCTCGGCGACCGCCCCACCCACCCCGAACTCCTCGACTACCTCGCCACCACCTTCGTCAACCAAGATGGCTGGAGCCTCAAGAAGTTCCACAAACGGCTACTCCTCACAAACACCTACATGATGAGCGGCCAATACGACAAGCGAGCCGCCGGCATTGACCCCGACAACCACCTTTTGTGGCGATTCCCCCGCAAGCGTCTCGAAGTCGAAGCCATCCGCGACAGCATCCTCTTCGTCGCCGGAACCCTCGACCGCACCATCGGCGGATCGCTGATGAACTACAAACTGCGCGACTACGTGTCCCTCACGCCAAGCCAAAACCCGGAGGTGTACGACAACCCCCGCCGCGCCGTCTACCTCCCGGTCATCCGCTCCGCTGTCTACGACGTCTACTCGGCCTTCGACTTCGGCGACCCCACCGTCATGAACGGCGACCGCGCCAGCACCACCGTCGCCCCCCAAGCGCTCTTCATGCTCAACAGCTCCATCGTCCTCAAGGCAACTAAAGCACAAGCCGAGGCCATCACCAAGCGAGCCGACCTCACCGACCCCCAGCGCATCCGCCAACTCTATCTCACCTGCTACGGCCGCGCCGCCACCGACGCCGAAGTCACCCGTGCCCTCCAGTTCCTCACCAAACTAGAATCCGCCTACGCCAAAGCCAAAGACCCCCGCCTCAGCGCCTGGCAGAGCCTCTGCAAGAGCCTAGTAGGCGCAAATGAGTTCATCTATGTGGAATAACGACCCGATCTCACGCCGCGAACTGCTCAAGAACAGCGCCCTCGGCTTTGGCAACATCGCCCTGCTCAGCCTCCTGGCCGACCAAGCCTATGCCGCCCAAAAGAGCAGCAACCCCCTGGCCGTAAAGCTGCCCCAGTTTCCCGCCCGAGCCAAGCGAGTGATCTTCGTCTTCCTCCACGGCGGCCCCAGCCAGGTCGACACCTTCGATCCCAAGCCCCTGCTCACCCGCGACCACGGCAAGCCCTTCACCGGCCAGATGCCCCGCATCGTCAGCAGCGCCACCGGCAACCTGCTCAAAAGCCCCTGGGAATTCAAGCACTACGGCGAGAGCGGCATCGAGGTCAGCGACCTCTTCCCGAACGTCGGCACCTGCGTCGATGACCTCTGCTTCATCAACTCGATGCACGGCTCCAACTCCCGCCACGGCGGCGCCCTCCTCGAGCTCCACACCGGCAGCGACACCTTCGTCCGCCCCTCCATGGGCTCTTGGGTCACCTACGGCCTCGGCACCGAGAACCAGAACCTCCCCGGATTCCTCACCATCTGCCCCACCCTCGGGCATGGCGGTGTGAACAACTGGAGCAGCGCCTTCCTCCCCGCCTACACCCAGGGAACCCCGATCGGCAACTCCGACGTCCCCTCCGACCAAGCCAAAATCCCGTTCATCCAGAACGCCGAAACCCCCATCGACGCCCAGAAGCTCGAAAT
>JBMOJD010000177.1:0-2130 GCA_049317025.1 Fimbriimonas sp.
ATGTCAGGATCGCCGTCAGCGTGAAGCTGTAGTGGCGCTGTCAGAGACCAAGTACGACAGCCCGATGGGCAATGCATGCGCCACAGCGCAAAGGAAGAAGCAGAAAGTTTCATAAGATTGGACTTGAACATCTGCGTTCCAGTTCGAACGACATTTGATGCCAGTTCGGCCGCCACTTTACCATAAAGCATAGGAAAATCTAAAAAAAGATAACAAATCATCAGGCATTGATGCGTTGCCAAATTGTCCGCGGGCCCAGTATCCTATCCAATCACACACAACGCTGTGGAACTGAAGACATGAATCGCTATTTGCTTTCGCTCGGAATTCTTTCCCTTTCGGCCTTTGCTGCCGCCGACAACATCAAGGCCAAGATTCACACCTCGTTCGATATCGAGAACGTCCTCTTCGCCCTCGCCTACGATTCCTCCAGTCTGTTTGGTCCTGGGGCCCTGTCATACGACTTTCACTACATCACCAATAAGGTGACACCGACCATCACGGCTGGCTCCACTTTTGACGTTGACTACTCGTTCAACAATACGTTTGCACTGCCAGTTATCTCGTACACGGTCTTCGCAACTTATAACGGCGGAACCGGTGGATCGATCGCTTTTGATCCCACAGCAGCGACATCCTTGGAAGGCAATCCGTGGCCGCTTGAAGCGTGGACGGGTTGGATCACAGAGCAACGCTTCCTCGAATCCTTCGCCGCCATCAACCCGGGAGGTTACGACAACGCGGATATCTGGAATGCGAGCTACCGAAGCATGCTGAACAACAGTGTCGCCCCGTCCGCGACCGGCGATGCCACCCTTGTCAACTACAGCAACGGCGTCAACGGCGGCTCGGTTTCGAACTTCGTCTACACTCCTACCGCCGTCCCCGAACCCGCGAGCCTGATGGCCGTTGCCTTTGGCGTCGCTGGTATGATGCGCCTTCGCAAGTCCAACAAGAGGGCTTAACAGTCCCTCAACCTCCCGCCAGGACGAGTTCTTGGCGGGGGCCCTGCCCGATCGTCTACTTCTTCTTAGGAGCCTGCTTTGGCTGCCTGAACTCCCGGTAAGCCTGCACAAACTTAAGCACCGTCATGACTGTGCTGATGACGGGAGCAAGTCGGGTTACCTGGTTACCAAGGGCTGCGGAAGCTAGCTCAACGCCGCCCGAGATGCTTTGTGCTCTTGCACCAACGGTCTTGACCGTCTGGTTCAGCGTCTTCGTCATATCGTCAACGTTAGTCGCGATTGATTCCACTCGCACAGCGAGAGCATCAATCTTGGGCTTCGTCTCCGCCATCTGCTTCTGAACTTGCAGAAGAATGAACGTGAGTACTCCCAAATAGACAATATTCAGCACAAAGAAGGCACCAGAAAGGACTAACCACCAAGTAGGCAACATTGTTTATGACTCCATCACACGGATTTCGATCTGCTCAACGCGGCGCGCCCCGATCGACAACTTCATGAAGATCTCTCCCTCTTGGGCCCGAACCGGGAACGACTCACCAAGTTTCGTCAAGATGAAGTTCTTACCCCAAAGTCCCTTAAGCGTTAAATCGGCTTCAACTGCACGATCCGATGGGTTGTGCAACTGCAGATTCACCCAACGCTTTGTACCGTCGAAGGAAAGCTCTTTCATCCGCGCATAGCGAGAACGAGCCTCAATTCCGAACTGGCGCACCACGATAATTCGTCCCACGCCATCCCAAGGCTTGACCGTGAAAGTGCCCTGCGCATCCGACTCAAAATGCGCCCCAAACGCCCCTCCTCCCGCATGACGAGAGGGGAGCAAAAAGGCTCCCGCCTTGCGCAAGTAGAGAAATAGCCCAAGACCAACGTCACCCGAAACCGGAGCCATGCCGAAGTACCGTGAAGCACTGTCCGGCGAGAATCCCATGCCCGCCGCACCATCCTTCCGCACCAACGCCCAGTTCGCGATGAGCCCACTAAAAGCCAAACGCATGGGCAAGTCTGGTAGCTCGTTGTAGTCACGATTCAAAGAGTTGAAGAAGAGTAGCGAGTTCGCGACTGTGCTGGGAGCAAAGCAAAGCTGCCCCTTATCCGGTGCACCACCGAAAATCTCCGAGTCAAAGCCCCACCGATGGTCCGTCCCAAGCCACCACCAACTCGG
>JBMOJD010000178.1:0-2081 GCA_049317025.1 Fimbriimonas sp.
TCTAGGTCGTCTTGCTCGATGTTCAAACTCGCAGCGATGTGGTCCTTGATCGCATCGAGCCACTTGCGCTGATCGGCAGTGAATATCACGCCCGAAGTCTGCTTCTCGGCCATCCACTGCTGATAACGCTCCTGGACGGTCATCCCCACCGGAGCCAAGGTGGTGTTGGGGTCCATGGCATGCCGCACCAAGGCGATGACATCCACAAGCTGCTTGCCCCCCTTGCCTCGCACCTTGTCGGGCTCGACCACCTCATAAGCTTGCCAAAGTCTCGTCAGCGATTCGGGCCGGTTCGGGTCCACAAAGAACGGCGGTTGATTGAGCTTGCTGGCTAGCTCTTTGACGTGCCGGAACTTGAGACCCGCACGGTAGGGTTGGCTGTACAAAACCTGCAACGCTTCGATCTGGTCCTTGTTCTCGTCAATGAACTCTCGGAAACTCGTCAGCATCGACTTGGCCTTTTCCAACGCTTGGGCATCGAAACCCGCCCGAAGAAGTTGATCGGGAGTCTGCTCGTCGATGACTTGCTCCAACGACCGCTTGGCTGCCAGGATCGCTTCGCGTAGCTTCGGATCGTGGAAGGCTTTCAAAGCGCTGGCCATCTGCTCTCGTTCGACCTCGACGACCTGCGGCTCGGTCGGCTCGGGTGGTTCTCCGTTGGGGCCTTCGGGGACGTTGAATTTCTCGACGGCCAGCGCGGTGTTCGCGTCTGGGTCGATGCTCTTGAGAAGTCCGGCACTGAGTTCAGCGAGCGTTTTTCCGCCCGATGCCTTCTGAATGGCCGCTTGTTGGATCGGGTCGACTTCCTTATCGAGCCTGGAGAGTCGAGACGCCAGCGTAGAGACCACATCGTCAGTGGCTGCGCCCGCCGCAACGAGATTGAGAATCTTGTCGAGCGGCACCGACGGCTTGCGATCCATCGGCTTGGTCGCGGACTTTTCGTCCTCGCACACACCCACCGCATCGACAATGACGAAGTGCGTCTTGTGCTTGGCGTCGGGCGTGACGCTTTGCAGGACATCGGGGTCCACCACGCGGCAACCTCGGCCCTTCATCTGCTCGAAGTACCCTAGCGAGCGGATATTCCGCATGAAGATCAGGCATTCGAGCGGCTTGACGTCGGTCCCCGTGGCGATCATGTCGACGGTCACCGCGATGCGAGGAAAATACGAGTTGCGAAACTCGGACAAGAGTTCGTCGGGTTTCTTGCCGGTGCTTTTCGACGTGATCTTCTGGCAGAAATCGTTCCCCTTGCCGAACTCTTCACGAAGGATCCGCACAATGTCTTCGGCGTGCAAATCGGTCTTGGCAAACACCAGCGTTTTCGGAACCTCGGTACGGCCCGGAAAGATCTCCGGCAGCCTGTCCTTGAACGTGCCGACGACGAGTCGGATTTGATTCTCCGACACCACGTCCCGGTCAAGCTGGTTGGCGGTGTAGGTCAGGTCGTCATCGAGTTCCTTGTACTTCTTGCCCTTGGTGCGGCGGTCCCGGTGCGGCACGAAGACACCCGGCTCACGAGCGAGCTTGGCCCCGTCCTTGGTGATCTTTGTTTCGATCCGATACACGTCGTAGCCGACGTTGACGCCATCGACCACGGCCTGTTCGTGGGCGTAGTCCTGGACCAAATTGCTTCCGAAGAAACCGATGGTCTGCTTGGTCGGTGTGGCCGTCAGGCCAATGAGGGACGCGTCGAAGTATTCGAGGACTTGCCGCCAGATGTTGTAGATGCTGCGGTGGCATTCATCGACCACGATGAAGTCGAACATTTCGATGGGGATCTTTTGGTTGTAGACGACCGGCAACGGCTCCTTGAAAAGCGCATTCTCCGTCTCGAACAGCGAGCCTTCTTCATTCTCTTCCTGGAAGTCTTCCTCGCCTTTGAGCATCGAGTAGAGCCGCTGGATCGTCGTGATGCAGACCTTCGCCGCCGGAGCGACCGTGTTCTTCTTCAAATGTTGAACGCTGTACTCCTCGGTGAACTTGTAGCCGTTGACGGGACTGACGAACTGTTGGAACTCGTTGAGGGTTTGTTTGCCAAGGTTGTTTCGATCCACCAGGAAAAGGATCCGTTTGGCATC
>JBMOJD010000179.1:0-2076 GCA_049317025.1 Fimbriimonas sp.
TCGGCGAAGACGCCGTGAAGGAAGTCAGCCGATGCATGCGCGAGAGCATCGAAGCGGGCCTGACCCATCGTCAGAAGGCGCTGGACTACGCGCTGCAGTTCGCCCGGGGCATGGACAACCCGACCAGCGATACCTTTGTGGGCATGTACGTGAACGAGCGCACTCGCGACATGGGCGAAGAGGGCGTGGCGGCGATTCGGTTGCTGTTGAAATTGGGTGGCGAGGCTGGTTTGGTGAAGCCGGTGGAAGTCACGGTCGTGGACTGAGGATCGTTTATAAGGGGAAGTCTGATCGATCGGCAAGGACCTCGACATCGTGGTCCCGGTTGACGAACCCTGCCCGATCAGATACTTTCACATCGCAGCAGTCCGTTGCCATAGCAGTTAATCGGGTTCGCGCCAAAGTTCTCGGCGAAGTCAAGCTATGTGGCGCCTGTCCGGTGGGCTAATCAAGCTGCAAGAAAAGGCGATGCCCCGTTGTCAGGAGGCACACCATGTCTTGGTAGCACGGTCTTCCTCCTGACACTGGGGCCCTCAGTCAGCCTACAGCTGAGACTTAAGATAAATGAGTAGCACTGACTCATAGAGTGCCTCATAAACCGTCTTGTCTCGGCCAACAACTTGGGGATTTGAGCCCCGCTGGTCAGATGCCTCCATGACCTTCCGCACGAGCGCAGTGCCGTTTTGCTCCCAAAAGACGAACGGGTCAACCTTCCAGCTGAACTCCTCTTTTGATTCATCATATGTCAGCAGGGTTCGAAACGCTGCAAGCAGAGGAATGACTAGACCCTTTTCGACATGATAAAGGGCGGATGCGGCGTCGGCATCGGGTAGCGATGGAAACTGGAGCAAGCGACTGACTCCTCGCTTTCGCTCCTGCACTTCTTTCAGCCGGCCCGGGCGACCACCTTTACCCGTTTCGTCAGGTGCCTTGTACTTGTGCCACCACTCGAAGCGGATGGTGTCGTACAGTTTGACGACGGTCGGGACGACCGGCGCAAGGTACGCCAGACCTCCGTCGGTGGCGGCATCAAGGCATTTTCCTGAGTTTTTGTAGGATTCCAGTGGGTGATTTTGGTCGCCATAGCGCCGGACGTCAAATGCGGCCAACGCCTGGATGTACTCCATCACGTCAAATGGCTCGTCGTCGTTCTCACGCCAGCGGACCTTATCCGCAACCGTCCCCATCGCACCTTTGAGCCACTCGAGTTTTTTCGAGTAATTTGCCAAGGACAGTTCCTTGACCTGCTTGCTGAAATTGCGAGCGCTGGCAATCTGCGGCAAGATGGACTCAACCCCAGTGAGGATTTCGAGCTTAACATGTTGTTGGTCTGCTTTCGCTGGCTCGCCAACAAGCTCACGCACCACCGCGTAAGTGTGCCCTCCATCAAGGATTCCGTATGCCTCTTCGCCATCAGGAATATCGACCGTCAGAATCCCGGTCTGATTGTCGTAATCAGCACTGCGAGCGCTAATTGTGATTCCACGATTAAGAATGTGGAAAATGCCGTCGTTCGACTCAAGGGAAGACTTTACGCGACGAATGACGTCGTTGGGCTTCGGAACCCGAGGATTGGGCGAGAGCGGAAGGTCGTCAGGCACATCTGCAAGTGCGACGTACGCATACTGTGTCTTGACCTTCGGGTCGTGGGTGCTTTTGAGGGCACGAATATTTTCCGGCTGAACCGGGATTTGTTTTACCATGTTGTTTCTCCTAGGGCTACCCGTAGGGTGAGCCAGATACATCACGAGGACTCCCTTCGTAATGCCTTACTATCATACCATGCGTTTTGGGGCCTTCAGGGGAAAGCCTAAAAGCACAATGACCTATTCGCTTGCGACGTGCTGAAACCGGGGCGCCTGTCCAAAGAACGGCAAGCCGCCGCCGACTTCGATTGCAGCAGGGAACTCAGGTGCGCCTTGACGAACGCTGGTTTGCCTTGCCGACTTGCCTTTAGGTGCCGGCGATGCGGGAAGCCTAGTGGGCATGCTGTGCTGTGAATCGTTTCGTGAGCGCTCAGGATCGCTGGTAAGGTAGCGATATGGTGCTCGCTCTTTCCCTCCTTTTGGCCAGCTA
>JBMOJD010000180.1:0-2056 GCA_049317025.1 Fimbriimonas sp.
GGCCTTTGCTCGCCGACGGATCGTGCTCTAACGGAGAATGCCCCGATGGTGGCGGAATCGTTGATGAGGATCTGGGGTGCAACTGCGGCTCCTTTGAGTGCGAGGAATGTAACCCGGAGCCCTATTTCACATGAAGCCAACTACTAAGCTAAAGGAAGGATGGTACTGGCGTCTGGTTGACCGCCATGACGGCCATGAATGGGTGAAAGTTTGGGTTGAGCACGAGTGCAACAAGCATGAGTGGGACGGCCCACATGGCACAGGGGTATGCAAGCTTTGCGGGGTTAAAAGCCCTGTGCAGCTAAGGAGCCAGTTCGCGTGAAGCCAACCTGGTACGAGCGGTCCTGCCAAATTATCGGCCAGGTCATAGCCGAGAATCCCGGCGCGAGTGATGAAGAGCTTCGCGCCCTAGTGTCCGACGCCTACCCATTTGGCCAGCGCAAGATGTGGCCCTACAAAGCATGGCTCAAGGCCGTGAACGATTTGCTACCCAAGCAACTGCCGACCACGGTTGGCCTGTTCGAGACAGACAAGACGTCCGCGCCACTTCACGTGAAGGAATCTAAGAAAAGAAGGAAATAACAATGGAAAGCTACAAACTCTACACCGTCAGACAAGCCGCCGACCTGGTCGGGGTCAGCGAGTCAGCCGTTCGCGATGCTATTCGGTCCGGAGACTTGAACACGTCCAGGTTGAAAGAGGGCCGGGGGTCGGTCTACGTCACTGGAAACCAGATCGCCAAGTGGGTCGAGCTCATGGAGAGCCGAGGAGCACGGAGCGCGTGACATCCACACACTTGCCGTACAATGGCCAGTTGTGGGATCGTTTTGCACCATCGCCAAGGGCACCAAGCGCCGCCACGTCATCAGTTACCGCGACGAGTTTAACCTTCTCGTCCGCAAAGAGTTCACCATCGCCCTCGATGGCATCACGGAGCAAAAGGCAGACCGTGAACTCAAGTCGAGGGCCAAGGCGTGGCTCGCAGCGAGGGATTCAGGCATCACGAACGGCATCACCGTGGAGAAGTGCTGCCTCAAAGCCATCGAATCAGCCGAACGACTTGGGCGATCGCCGAAGACCTTGGACGGCTATCGCCAACTCCTCAGGCTTCACATCGTGCCGACCATCGGAAAGCTTCACGTGGCCGAGCTGAGGCCGCACCACGTCGAGAGTATGACCCGCGCCATGCTCGATGGCAAGACGTGGAAGACCCGCCCGGGCAAGAAGGGCCCAATCCATCAGGTGCCCAGCAGCACGGGAAGCGTCCTCCTCGCGCGGAACTTCCTTCGCATGGCGATTACTCGAGTAGCGAAGAAGAACGGCCTAGTCACCAATAACGTGGCCGAGCTCGCCGAGCTTCCGAGGATCAAGCGTAAGGTGAGGCGAAGACTTCAACCGGCCGATATTCCCAAGATATTGGCCGCCGCGCCTGGTGAAGAGATCCGCGTCCTGTGGCTCACGCTCATGAGCACAGGGCTTAGGCCGAAGGAGGCAAGGGAACTTCTTTGGTCGGACATCACGGTTCGCGACGATGGGGCGTGGATCACGCTCAGGGAGTCGAAGACAGAAAAGGGGAAGGAGCCGATTCCTATTGGCCCAAGCGTCTGGCAGGAGATCCAGCGCCTAACGAAGCGAAGCCTCTACGTGTTCAGCACATCGAATGGAACGCCATTCAATGAGCGCAACTTGCACCGAGAATGGGTCAAGGCCCTCGAAACGGCCAAGGTCGAGTACACCAACGTGTACCAGCTGCGAAAACTGTTCGGGACCATGCTCGCGGCCAAGGTGTCCGACAACGTCCTTCGGGATCTCATGAGACACACGGACAGCAGGACGACCAAGCAATTCTACACCTACGGGTTGGATGAGGACAAGCGGAAGGCGGTGGAGGATCTTTAGGGAAAGGGTGTTTCATGCACGCCCGTCTGCCTGCGCGTTCCGGGCTCTCCCCGGACACCATGCCCTTCCTCCCTACATTGTGTCCTAATCGTGTGTCCTAAGTGGAGCCGATGAAGGGAATCGAACCCGCGACCTGCTGTTTACGAAACAGCTGCTC
>JBMOJD010000181.1:0-1998 GCA_049317025.1 Fimbriimonas sp.
GTGGGGCGAAAGCTTCGCGCCATGATGCCGTTCATAAAGGCTAAGGTTCCCGGCCAAAACTGAGCAGCCTCGATGAGGCTTCCGCCCCTGCTGGGGCGGAAGCCCGCATCACAATGCAACTTGTGAAGGCAACCAGGATCAAACGGGTCGTTCGGCTTCTCCTGATTCTGGGCGTGGTCTACCTGAGCGCCATCGCGTGCCTAGCCTTCAAGTACGTGCACCCTACGCGATTTTCGGTGGTGAAACCAGCCGGGATGGAGGTTGTGGACCTGACCGCGGCGGAGGGAGATGGCGGGCCCATCCGCCTCTGGGTGAAGCGCCCGAATGGGCCGATCAAGGGCGCTTTTGTCCTCGTCCACGGTTACGGCGGATCGCCGACGGATTGGACGGGGCTCTCGCAGGTGCTCGCGAGCCAGGGGTACCTCTGCGTGATCCCCCACATGCCCGGCCATGCCGAGTCCCCGGATAACACGGTGCAGTTCGGCGACCGCGAAAGCAAAGTGGTGGTGGCGTCGGCGCTTTGGGTAAAGAAGCATGCGCCGAAAGCGCGCGTCATGGCCCATGGGCTCTCGCTCGGCGGTGCCTCGGTGTGGCTTGCCGCGGAGCGGCGTCCCGACCTGTTCGCGGCCATTGGTTCGGAGGGTGCCTTTCCCAACTTCGCCGAAGCATCGCAGGCCTACCTCGGCCCGGGCGCCACGATCCTCGCCCCCGTCATCCCGTTGGGGTCTCGAATGGAGGGCGTGGATACTTCGACTCTGGTCCCGGAGCGGGCCGCGGCGAGTTGGCGCGGGAAGCCCGCGCTCGTGATCCATGGCGAGAACGACAAACTGTTCCCCCGATCCTTTGGCGAGCGCTTGGCAAAGGCGGCCGGAGTAAAACTTTGGCTGGTGCCGCGGGCGGAGCATGCGAAGGCAATGCGAGGTCACCTGGACGAAATCGCCAAAAGGCTAGTTTTGACGATTGATGGTCGGTTAGATCGTCAATAGATATGTTCAGAAAACTAGACAAAACCAACTAGATGTCCAGGTGTAAACACGCTGTAGAACTAGGTGCGGCATGCCGGATATTGAAAGAAGTAGCCAGTAGCGGCGTCGCTCAACAAATCCTTATCAGAGAGAAACTTGTTCGTTTATGAAGCATAGGAACTAATCAGAGCCCTTGTTTGTTGTGATAGCTGAGACTGGCACAACATGAAAACAAGAGCTCTGATCACAGGCATGGTCGTCGTTTCCGCCTCCATGGCTTCGGCATCGCTGACCAATTACACCGACGAAAGCATCTGGGCAAGCGACGCTGGAACCTATAGCACCGTCGACTTTGTGGCTGTGCCCGTGGGAGCGATCGACGCCTATTACGCTGGCCAAGGCGTCACGTTTGAGGCAGACGATGAAGCCGTCGAACTTGCTTTCACGTTTGTCGACTCCAAGGGTGCATACAGTGCCAGCAACGGCTTGGTGGTCAGTTTTGCCACGCCCCAGTACTGGGTTGGCACCACGTTCCCCGGCGGAAATCGCTTCTCGCTCTACTCAGGAACGACTCTGGTAGGCGTCAGCGATGACTTCGGCGGAACCGGTGGTGGCCACTTCGGTGGTGTGTGGTCGACGCAGTCTTTTGACAAGGTCGTCATTGATGACTGGTTCGACCTACAGACTGGTCAGAACAACGTCTACATTGACAACCTGTACTTCAGCGACTCCCCCGCCCCGGTCCCCGAGCCTGCCTCGATGGTTGCGCTTGGCTTGGGTGCGGTCGCCCTTGTCCGACGTCGCCGCAAGTAAGCCAACGGCTTCACCTCTTACGGGAGGCTCCCGCCAGTGGGGGCCTCCTTTGTTTTGTGCGAATCGCTTGATGGCAGTTCTCGCCAAGGGCCCAGACGTGCAAAGATAGGAGTGGCTTGACCGATGAACGCCCGGCAAAGCTCCTCGCCCATGCAACCACCGCTGATTGAACTCGAAAACGTGTCTGTGGTCCGCGATGGGAAGGCGATTCTGGATAGCT
>JBMOJD010000182.1:0-1982 GCA_049317025.1 Fimbriimonas sp.
TTCTCCTTACGCAAGTAGGGAGAAGGTGGCCGTTAGGCCGGATGAGGGTTCCGGAATGCCCGCCCACGACCAGTATCCGCATAAAACCCAAACCCGACTAGCCCCGGCTCTTCCCCGCTCCATTGCTGGTTGACTTCCACACCCAAACCATCCAATGCAGTCGAAGCCCGACTTAATTAACTTTCCACCCCCCGGAGCGCACCAAAATCAAGTGAAAAATCAAGTGACCCCGGTCACAGAAAGACAAGAGCCCAAACACCGGACAACAGTCCCAGGCAGTCGGTTCCCGATTCGAACGAAGCATCCGGGAATTGGACTGCCGCAAGTAGCTTCGCCAGGGTAGATTGGTCGCATCAGGCAAGCCATGACGAATGCTGAACTTGCCCAGGCTCTTCGAGACCTGCGGGATTACCTTATCGTTGCCGGGTACGAGGAGACCCACGTGGGTCGCTACACGCACATCGCCCGGGCGATCGAGTCTTGGCCGGAGGATATCAATATTCTCCGGCGCGAGGCACGGCTGACCGATATTCCCGGCGTGGGCAAGACCATCGCCATGTATCTCAAGGAGTTCCTCGCCGAGGGCGATTGCTCGAAGTATCGCGACTGGGAGTCGGTCGCTCCCCGCACGGTCCTGGAGCTCGTGCGGATTCCATCGATCAGTGCCCGGTCGGCCAAGCGGCTCTTCCAGGAGTTCGGCGTTTATGATCTGGCAAGCCTGAAAGTCGCCCTCGAAGCGGGGCGGCTGACCGGATTCACCCAGCCCCAGATGATCCAGATTGCCACGGCTTGCGGCTATCCGTCGGGCAGCTAGCCGAGGATCGTTTTGCCGAACAGCGAGGCCACCCATTCGACCGTCATCTTCGCGGTCTGGTTGTTCGTGTCGTAAAGGGGATTCACCTCGACCACATCGACCCCAACGAGCTTGGCAGGAAAATCTGAAGCAGCGAGCATCTCGTGGAGAAGCTCGGCCAAAAGATGGCTTTCGCGGTAGCTGAGGCCGCCGCGTACGGCCGTGCCGGTGCCGGGGGCGAGGATTGGGTCGAGGGCGTCAACGTCAAACGAAATCCAAAGATTTCGGGCAGGGATGGCGCGGAGCCATTGGTCGAGCTGCTGGACGCATGCGACCATGCCGTGCCGATCGATTTCGTGCATGGTAATGGCCGGGCCTTGGAGCCGGGTTCTCTCCGCCGGGTCAACATCGCGGAGCCCGAACCAGGCGGTGTGCTCGGGCTTGAGCTTCTGTGGGCCGACCATTTCAAGCATCCGATTCCAGTCCTTGTCCTTTTCGCCTTCCGTCTCGCTCGTGTATCCAATGAGGGCAGCAAGGGGCATGCCATGGATGTTGCCGGTTTCCGAGGATCCGGGCGTGTTCATGTCAGCGTGGGCATCGATCCAGAGCACAGCAAGGTCACCATCAAAGACCCGCAGCGCCGCCGCCACTGAGCCTGCCGAAAGCGTGTGCTCGCCGCCCATGACCAAGGGGATCGAACCCCTGCGCAGCTCGACCTCGACAAGGTCACGCAGACCGATCGCAGTGGCGAGGAGAGGCCCGAAGTTGCGCAAGCCGTCGGTCGGCGCCTCCTCAGGGAAGGCAACGGCGTCGCCAAGATCGCGGTATTCGAGCCCCATGTCTCCGATCACCTCACCCAAATGGGCAAGCCGAATCGCGGCAGGCCCAAGGCGACTGCCCAGGCGCATGCCGCAAAGATCGAAGGGAGCACCGATGATAGAGATCACGTCTTGAAGTGATACCAGTGTTGGTACCTTTTCCTTCTCGCTGGCTCAGGAGCGGAAACAAGAAGAACATTCCCGTACGGGAATGTTCTTCTTTAACAAGGCACAGTAAAGTCCAATGTTCCCGATATGGAACATCGGGCCTCAATAATGCCAGTCGACGTTGTGGGCGGCTTTGGCGTGGCGCTCGATGAACTCTCGGCGGGGTTCGACCTTGTCACCCATGAGCCGCGAGAACATCTCTT
>JBMOJD010000183.1:0-1963 GCA_049317025.1 Fimbriimonas sp.
CATCGCGGGGGTCGATTTTGAGTTGCGAGGCGAGCGACGAGGGCAACAGCATGACGTTGCGGTCGCCGGGCCGGAAGAAGCGCCCGCCGGGCAAGATCGCCTGCTGGGGCCGGGTCACCTTGGATTCAGCCGCGTCCAGCCCGATCATGGCCCGGACCTCGGCCACGCGGTCAGCCCGTTGCAGCGTCAAGACGCCAGAATCGCCGATATCGGCACCGTAGTAGAAGGTCCGACGCACGACGTCGCCTTTGCCCTGGAACTCGTTCAGCACCTGGCGATAGGTGCTGGTTTGCATCGGTTCCAGGCCGGGGTTGCGCAGCAAAAGGCCGCTGTAGCGGGCGGGGGTGTCGCTGGGGAGTTCGTTCAGTTGGAGTTCACTGACGATGGAGGTGAAACTGAGGACGATGAACGTCATCACCACCAGGGTGAGGGTGGTTAGGAATGTGCGCGCCTTGCGGCGGCGCATGTTGTTGACGCCCAGGTTGAAGGCGGCCATCGCCACGCTGCTTCGACGGATGTCCACCTCGTGCAGGCCGCTTTGTTGCCTCTGGATCACGCGGAGCGAGCTCTCGAACTTGCCGAGGATGAAGAAGATCACGATGAGGCTGAGCACGCCCATCACGAACCCCACGAAGATCATCGCCGGGTTCGAGACGATCTCGAACGCGGGGTGGATGAAGCGGATGATGAGGAAGCTGGCGATGAAGATGCCGCCGACCCAGCCGAGCTGTTTGGTGAGGAGCCGATTGCCCACGAACAAGCGCTCAACGAAGAAACTGAACGGAATCAGAAGGAAAAGGTAGAAAACAACGCCATTGACGACGTCATTGCCGGTCTTCTGCAGGACGGGATGCGCGCGTAGCGCGTAGCCCCAGCCCGCGCGGGCGTGGCGCTCGGCGTTTGGCCAATCTTTGGCGGCAATGGCTTCTTCCGCCAGCCGGATTTCTTCCTTCGCCTCATTTTGGAGCTTCAGAATGCCTTCGCTGACGATGCGGTACTTGGTGAATTTCTCGATGCGCGAGTCATTGATTGCGATGATGTCTTTGGCCGCGTTGAGAGGCAGGTTCACGAAGGTGCCCCCGCTGGGCGAATTTGCGCGTTCGAGAGTTTCGTGCTTCTCGGTCACGGCGAGGTTCACTTTGCTTACGCCCGGGGCCACGTAGCCCTGGCCTTGGGGGTCCGATTTGGTGGAACCCGTGAGGATGAGCCGGTGCTCGCCCATGCTCGAACCACCGAGGAGCTGGAAGACCTGACCGGGCAGGGTGAAGAGGACTTGGACGTCTTCGACCTCGGGATTGAGGCGGATATCCATGCTCGGGCTGAAGATGCCGAAATCTTGCGGGCCGGAGCCGGTGCGGGCATCCATCACCCTGACGCGCAGCATCGCCTTCAGGTCCATCGGGTCGACGAGATCAAACAGGTTGATCGGCACGCAGGCAAAGACCACGATGGGTGAGGTCCGGCGGGGAGAGGTGAGCTGGAAGAATGTGGGAAAGTCGTCGCTGCCGAAGAAGCCGTAGGTCGCGGCGTACTCGATCACTCCCGTTTCGGAGTTGATCTTGAAGGCGGCAATCTTGGTCTCGTCCGCCTTGTTCGGTGGGTAGCTGCTGACGGGGGCGAGGCCATCGAACTCGTACTTTCCATCCTTGCCAGTGAGCCCGATGAGGTCGCCACGGACGCCCATCATGGTCTTTTGGCGTCCCAAAACCGTGGTGACGGCAAACGGAATCTTGGTATCGGGGAGGAAGCTTTGCTGGGGATCGTAGCTGACGACCTTGCCATCGATCTGGGCGAAGCCGCCGACCAGGCTCATGCGATTCGGGTAGATCGGCTCCAGGGGCATCCGATGGTCCGAGGTTTCGTCGTGCCCGCTCGGGTCGTTTAGGATGTGGTGGAGCATCGCCGTGAGCGTGCGAACTTGGCGCACGACGTTTGCGACTTTCACTCGGGCGAGGGTGTCGTT
>JBMOJD010000184.1:0-1938 GCA_049317025.1 Fimbriimonas sp.
ATCGAGTAGGACCTCGCCCGCATCCGGAACCAGCGCGCCCGAGAGAATTCGGTTCAGGGTCGATTTGCCCGCCCCGTTTTCGCCGCAGATGGCATGGACCTCGCCCGCGCGGATATCGAGGTCCACGCCCCGGAGGGCGCGAACGCCCCCGAAGCTCTTTTGGAGCCCACGAACCGAGAGGAGCAAGCTCAACCTACTCCTCCCACCCGGTTACCGACTCCCGACAAACGTGTAGTCTCCCGAGCCAACCCGGTAGATGGTTACCTTGCCCGCCGCCGAGCCCGAGCCTGCTTCCGCCGGAGCAACAACCGAGGTCGCGGGAACATGAATCTCGGCGCGGACGTTCGGCGGCACAACCACGCGAAGCGTCAGCTTGCTGCCTTGCACCTTCCATTCCGAACGGACCAAGCCGCGAACAGAATCGTAGGAGGCCCGAAGCCATTTCAGGTTCGGGTCGATCTGAGGCGCAACCTTGACCACCCGGAATCCCGGTTCGAGGTTCTGGATACCGGCGGGCTGGGCCATGACCCAACCCACCACCGCACCGAAGGCGTAGTGGGAGAACGAGTTCATGCCCGCATCCTGGAAGCCCTTATCCGGCGTCCAGCCGTCCCATCGCTCCCAGATGCTGGTTGCGCCATTCACGATGGTGAAGCCCCACGAGGGGAACGTCTTGTTGTGTAGGAGCCGGAAGGCCACGTCGTTGCGGCCAATCTTGCTGAGCACGTGCATGATGTCGCGCGTCCCCACGAAGCCGGTCGAAAGGTGCCAGCCACGCTTCTCGATATCGGCGACCAATAGCTTGGACGCCAGCGGCACTCGCGCCTCATCCAACAGGTCAAAGCCGAGCGCGAGCACGTAGGCGCACTGCGATTCGCCCCGTACCCGCCCGTCGGGCGAGACGTAGGCGTCCTGGAACGCCGAGCGGATCTTCTCGTAAAGATCGCGATACTTGGCTTCGTCGGCTCGGTTGCCCAATCGGCCCGCCGCTTGCGAGAGAATCCGGGCTGATCCGGCAAAGTAGGCCGTGTAGATGACCTCGTTCGGCGTGGGAGAGTTGATGTTCAGCCAGTCGCCGAAGCAGTGGAACTGGGCGGGCGGCAACAGCTTGGGCGTCGAGCGCTTCTGGCAGAAGTCCACAAACTTCTTCATCTGTGGATAGTGCCGCCGGAGCAGGGCCTCGTTGCCGTAGACGTCGTAGATGGTCCAGGGGCAGATCACGCCCGCATCAGCCCACGCGGGGCCGCCATCATCGCCCGCCACCTTGACCGGCGCGACCATGGGGAACTGGCCATCGGCGCGCTGGGCGTCGTCGAGGGTGACCAGCCATTTGTCGAAGAACGGCTCCACGTCGGTGAGCATCGTCGCCGTCCGGACATAGGCTTGGGCGTCGCCCGTCCAGCCCAGTCGCTCATCGCGCTGGGGGCAGTCGGTCGGCACGTCGATGAAGTTCATCCGCTGGGTCCACCAGGCGTTGCTGACGAGCTGATTGATCATTCTGTCGCTCGTCTCGATCTTGCCGACGGTCGGGGTATCGCTGCTGACGGCGATGGCGACGACCTCATCCGGCTTGGGCTTTCGGCCAAGGCCGGTGACTTCAATGTATTGGAACCCGTGGAAGGTGAAGCGGGGCTCCCATGTCTCGACCCCGCCGCCTCGGCACGTGTAGGTGTCGATGGTGCGGGCTCCGCGCAGGTTCGTCGTGTAGATGTTGCCATCCGGGCTGAGCCGCTCGGCGAAGCGAAGGGTGATCTTCTGGCCTTTGGTGCCTTCCACCCGTAGACGGGCGTAACCGGCGATGTTTTGGCCCAGGTTCAGGACATAAGCGCCCTTGGTGGGTTCGGTGATGGTCTTCGCGCGAAGCTCGGCGAAGGGCCGCACCGGTTGGCCGGGGAACGCCTCGAC
Source organism: Fimbriimonas sp. (assembly GCA_049317025.1). Classification (GTDB taxonomy): domain Bacteria; phylum Armatimonadota; class Fimbriimonadia; order Fimbriimonadales; family Fimbriimonadaceae; genus Fimbriimonas. The sequence continues at coordinate 1,906 of JBMOJD010000184.1, forward strand.
GGCGGGATTCATCTCCGCGCCGGTGTCGACTGG
>JBMOJD010000185.1:0-1913 GCA_049317025.1 Fimbriimonas sp.
GAGACCCTCGTGACCCCGGCCTACCTCACCGTGTTCCTAAATGGCATCGTGCTGCACAACCGCAAGGAACTGCAGGGCCCGACCCAGCACCGAACCACGGCGGCCTACACGCCCCACGCCGCAACTGGCCCCTTGGAACTGCAAGACCACGGTGACCTGGTGCGATTCCGCAACATCTGGGTTCGACCGCTGACCGGCTACGACGCCTAAAGTCCTGCATCCTGCCGCCCGCCAAACGTTCGGGCGGCAGGGAAAGTCCCCTATACTGTTGGTTGGTACTCCATGACCCCTCTATTGATGCTCCTTGCCCTGGTGCCGCAAAACGATCCGCTCGTGGCGCGCGCGGATGCCTTCCTTCAGCGGCCCGCCGCGTTTTCGCTCGATTACGTTGCGCGGCTGGACAAGCGTCCCCAAGCGGTCAAAGGGAGTTTTCGCGTGCAGGGCAAGGATCGGTTGTATTTCGATGCCATCGGCCCGGGGATCCACTACACGGTTTCGATCACGGAAAAGGGAACTTTTGAGCTTGACTGCGACCTGAAGCTTTATGAGACCTTCCCCTGGGAAGGCCAAATCGGGTTCTACAAGAGCGAGCTCGGCATGCCCCGGCAGTTCATGGCGCCGGGCCTGATGGTGCGGGGCGTGAGCCGGTTGGCACCGCCTAAGAATCCTTTTCGCAAGGTGAGCGGTGGAATCGGGGGAGCCACGCGTTTGCGCACCGAATTCCCGGTTGATGCTGGGACCGTTCGGTTGGAGATGGACATCCTCCCCGATGGTCGCCTCACGCAGTTCCGCCGCGAGGTTCCGGGGCAGCTCGCGACCACTTGGACGTTCACAAACTTCAGGGAGATTCCTAAGCCCAAGCTGGCGGATTTCTCGGTCGAGATTCCGCTTGGATTTTCGCCTTTCGTGCTGCCGCGAGATCGCGGGCCGGTGGGACCGGGCGAGAAGCTGCCGACGGGCGCGGTGCGGACGGCGGATGGCCGGTCGGTCTCGTTTGCTAGCCTGACGAGTGGAAAGCGCAGCCTCGTGGTTTGCCTCGGGGCCGATTGCGAGCCGAGCCGAAAACTGGCGGCCGCATTGGGCAAGCTGAAATCGGCGGTGGCGGGTAAGGCCGCCTTGGTTACCCTGTATGAGTCAAGCCCGAAGGGTGACGGCGTGAGCGACCCAAGCGGGAAGCTTTGGAATGCGCTCGTCTTGCCCGCGACTCCGGTGTGCTTCCTGGTGGATGCGAAGGGTGTGATTGAGAGAGCCTGGATGGGCTTTGATCCGAGCAGTCGTGAGGGCGTTTTGACCGAGATTTCGGCGGCGCTGAACGAAAAGCCCTGACGGTGGGGAAAACTTTGGGGTTGCGAAAATAGGTAGGCAAAGATATACTTCTTTTTGCCGATGAAGATCGCCCATCTGAGTGACACCCATATTGGACACACTCGCTATGCGCGGGTTGGGGCGAAGGGCATCAACCAGCGGGAGATCGATGTTTTCGCGACTCTCCGGCAGGCGTTGAAGGCGATTGAAGATCGCGACCCGGACCTTGTGCTTCACACCGGTGACTTCTTCGATAAGTTGCGGCCCAGTAACCAGAGCCTTTACCACTCGTTTCAGCTGCTGGCCAAATTTCAGGAACGTCGGGGTTACCGGCCGTTCGTGATTGTGGCGGGCAACCACGAGACGCCGCGGATGGCCGAATCCTTCAGTCCGCTGATGTTGTTGGGGATGATTCAGGGGGTGAAAGTTTTTGTGGATCGCGCGGTGGCGCATCCATTCGATGAACTCGACCTTGAGATTCTCGCGATACCGGACAACGGCCTGCATGCGGAGCAGAAGCTGGATTGGGTGCCGACGCTGGGACGAAAGCATCGGGTGTTGGCCGTCCATGGGCTCGAGAGCACGGTGAACCAGATCAGCGATTTCGA
>JBMOJD010000186.1:0-1718 GCA_049317025.1 Fimbriimonas sp.
ACACGCCGGGCTCCGCCTGGGCCTCAGTGATCAGCGCCGCCAAGCGCCCCTCCGGCGAGACCACCAACTGGGTGTTGAAGAATGGCATCCGGCCAAAAGCGATGTCCAAACTCGAAAGAGCCAGTGGCGGCTTGTCCGCCCGACCATCCCAGGTCACCTTGGCCAGGCTGTAGGAAGGCCTTTCCGCCCCAAACTCATCCTTCGCGCTCCGCTGGAGCACCACCGTTAGGCTGTCATCACGCCCCGGCTGCACGTCCGTGATGTCCGCCCCGAACCGCAAGGGAGCCTGCGTCGCGCGTGATGCTACCCAAAGTTGGTTCCCTGACCACCAAACGGGCAAGTCACTCTTCTGAAGCAGCATCCCCACGGGCTGCGGCTTGGCCGCCGCCCGGTAGAGCCGGTTTCCACCTTTCCAAACCTCGACAAAGCCCTTGTGGTAGCCCCCGACGCTGCCTTCCGAACCCTCAGCAAGCAGAAAATCCACCGGCGCGACCACGGTGGACCAAGCCTTCGTCCCAAGGTCATACCGCCTCGTCCCATCCCGGCCTCGCACCACCAGCGACCGGCCCCCTTGACCCCAGATCCAACTCCGTACATTGCCGCCGCCCAGAGTCGCTAGCCGGTGGCCCGCCGGGTCGTAGACCTCAAGCGAGTTCGCTTTCACCTTGGCCAGGTGCTTGCCATCCGGAGCAATCGCCCCCGAAGGAACGCAACCGCCAACCGCCGCGAGGATCGCAAGCCAAACCAGGTGTTTCTTCATGGTCCTTATCAGTGATTCCAACCAACGAAATCGTTCGCTTGCCCAGAATTCGAATCGAAAACCCGAGGTTTCCACCGCCACGTTTTCTTAACCAAGTCATAATGAAGGCGTATGTCCAGTGATATCCGGCGCATCGTGGCCACGGACTGCGGGTCCACGACAACCAAAGCCATTCTCATTGAGCAAAACGCCGCCGGGGAGTACCGTTTGGTCGCCCGAGGCGAAGCGCCGACCACGGTCGAGCGCCCCTTTGAGGATGTCACCGTGGGTGTGCTCAACTCGATCACCGAGCTTGAGGAGATCACCGAGACCACCGTCCCCGTTGGCTACACGGCCGGGCGACGCAAGCTTATCAAAGATGGCAAAGTCTGGCGTCTGCGCCGACGCGGCCAGATCACCGACGAGCGAACCACGCCGAATGACGCTTCGGACATCTATGTTTCGACCTCCTCCGCTGGTGGCGGCCTCCAGATGATGGTCGCGGGTGTCGTCAAGTCGATGTCGGCCGAGTCCGCCGAGCGCGCCGCTCTCGGTGCCGGTGCGATCCTTATGGATACCCTCGCTGTCGACGATGGCCGCAAGGATTACCAAAAGGTCGACCGCCTGCGCCAGCTTCGCCCCGACATCATCCTCATGTCCGGCGGAACCGATGGAGGCACCAAGAGCCACCTCATCGAGATGGCCGAAGTCGTTCGCCGCGCCGACCCGAAGCCCCGCTTCGGCGACATGAAGCTCCCGATCATCTACGCGGGCAACAAGGACGCTCGCGACGACGTCGCCACTGTTCTCGGAGCCGGAATCGCTTTCCAACCCGTCGATAACCTCCGCCCCAAGCTCGACCTCGAGAACCTCGGCCCCGCGCGTGAAGAAATCCATGAGATGTTCTTGGAGCACGTGATGCAGCAAGCACCGGGCTATTCCAAGCTCCTCGATTGGACCAGCGAAGAGGTCATGGCGA
>JBMOJD010000187.1:0-1675 GCA_049317025.1 Fimbriimonas sp.
CTCGAGAGTCACGGGATACCAGAATATCGAGGCCCGAGACTTCGGCTGGCGCGCAAGCCCGACCGTGAAGAACTAATTCGGACGATCCCACTGGAACGGAGCCGGGCGGTGCCACTGGAAAAGGGGATGATCGTGCCCCTGCATACAGTGGAGGAGCACGAACTGTTCGCATTTGGCACTGGAGAGCCAGCAGAATCATCTGGCTCTCCGGCGGCTACCTTTTCCAAATTTAGAATCGAACTATCCGCCGAAAATGTCCGATAGACACAGGATAATGTCATGAAAGAACCAATCTCTCTCGAATCTCTCGCCGCCGAACTCGCCAAGACCAACGGCGAGCTTTCCAAAACCAAGCGCGAACTCCGCCGCTCCCGCCTCATCACCGCCGTCGCCGCCTTCGTCGGCCTCGTTGGCATCGCGGGAATGACCGCTCCCCAAGCCTTCGCCCAAGGCCCCGGCCCCACCGCCGCCCAAGTGAACGCCGCCCTCCTTCTCCTGACGGGACGCGTGACCACCGCCGAGAACAGCATCTCCACAGCCAACAGCAGCATCGCATCGCTCCAGACCGCCCAGGCAACTCAAGCCGCATCTCTCACTACGCTGAGCAATCAAAGCACCGCATCCAACACCCGCCTCGATGACCTGGAAAACAAGACTCAGTACATGCTTGTGAGCGGCACTGACACGATCTTCCGGGGGACGAACCTCTATGTCCAGAGTGGCCTCGGCAGCACCACCGGACGTCTCGTTGATCAGAACTTCAACCAGATTCAACCCGAAGGCACCAACGGCCTCGGCAACCTGGTCTTTGGCTACAACGAAAACTTTGCCACTGAACGAAGGGGTTCACACAATCTAGTTCTCGGCGTAAACAATGGCTACACCTCCTATTCAGGAATCGTCGTGGGTATAAGTAACACCATCACAGCCCCCTATGCTTCCATCTACGGAGGCCAGCTTAGTGGGGCCGTTGCATACGGAAGTGTTGTGTTTGGTGGTAGCGATAACATTGCGAGTGGAAACTATTCTGTTGTCGCTGGCGGGTCGGGCAATCGGGCCATCGGTAACGAGGCGGTCGTCACTGGAGGTAAGGAGAACTTTGGCACGGAGAGTAACTCGACCGTCACGGGATTCCGGAATATCGAGGATCGAGCCTTCGGCTGGCGCGCAAGCCCGACCGTGAAGAACTAACCGGAATCACCGCCCACGATAAGCAATCGCAAGTGCAAACTCCTTCTCCTTACGACAGTAGGGAGAAGGTTCATGTTGGGCTGTCAAGTGTTTGTTCTCTTCTATTCAACGTTCAGAGCGAGGTAGGCGCGGGATGGCTTGTGCCCGCGTCCGAAGTTCCCTTCTCCTTGCGCTCCGGCGCAGGGAGCAAGGGCTAGGGATGAGGGTTCCGGAATCGCCGCCCACGATCAGTAATCGCAAGTGCAAACTCCTTCTCCTTACGCAAGTAGGGAGAAGGTGCCCGAAGGGCGGATGAGGGTTCCGGAATCACCGCCCGCGACCAGAAACCGCATCACCCCCGCCAAAATACGGCCCGACCCAGCAGCGCAAGACCTGATCAAAGCATCTCGGTCCGGCAGTTAGTTGACGTCCAGGCCCAAACCAGCCAACAGAGCAACAATGCGAGAAAAATCTGACTTGATTAACTTAACACCCCCCGGAGCGC
>JBMOJD010000188.1:0-1647 GCA_049317025.1 Fimbriimonas sp.
GCGGTGCATGCGGGCGATGTGCGCGCCGTCACCTTCGGTGAGCAAGCGCAGACCACCGAGCCGACGCTCGATACCCAACCACGGGTCGGCGTGCCCAGGCCTACTCGTCGCAAGCTGAGGGAACTCATCGGCGACGACCGAGCGCAACCAGGGCCACGGGATGCTGTCGGGCGGCAACAGGGCGGCGTATTCGAGGGCGGCAATGGCGGGCGGATCGAGCCGTTCTAGAGTCTGATCCAGGATCAGGCCGAGTTGCTTGTCCCGGTGGAACATTGCCTTGGCAAGTTTCTCCTCCGAAGTGAGATCATCGACATGGACGAGGCCACCGGCCAGGAGGCGGACAAGGTAATCGGCGGGCCGCACCTCAGGATGAAGCCCCAAGAAGATGGCGACCTGCTCGACCGCAAGGGTGAACCCGCCGAGCTCGCGGGCAATCTCGCGGGCGGCTTGCGCATCGGCCTCAGCGGTGGCTTTGGGCCAATGGCCGTTGGTTTTCACCTGGTGGTCTTCGATTAGGCGGGCCGCGTCATCTTCGGAGAGGGCACCGACCTCGACGAAGGCGAGGGACTGCAATTCGGAAACGTGGAAATTGTCTTTCCCCTCTCGCGTGGTCGCGACGACGCGGAGCCAGTTTTCTTGGGGAAGCAATGACAACTGAGGTTCCGCGAGCAAGGCGGGATCGGAGACGTTGTCGAGGATGAGCAGACAAGCAGCCCCGCCATCGGCATCTCTTTCTTTGGCCGCAATCGCCAAACGCTTCAGCTCCGCAAGGGCACGCCGACCGCGCTGGTCGGCGGTTTCGCCATCGACGGAAACGGCAATGCCGATTTCGCCGCACAGCGTGGCGATCAGAGGCAGCAGTTCGGTTGCTTTCTCCGCATTGACCACCCAAAGCCCGCCGGGGTAGCAATCGGCGTAGCTACGGGCATAGGCGGTGGCAAGCTCGGTCTTCCCTTGCCCTCCAAGCCCATGGACGGCGGTGACGATGCCCACCGTGTTCTTGGTCGCGCTTTCGTGAAGCTCACGGAGCTCGGTGGTGCGGCCAATAAAGTGCGGATTCAGACGGCGGAGATTGCCGGGAAGGTCCGTGGCGCGCCGGGCGCGACGGATTCGCTCCCAGAGGCTATCACCAAGCTTAGCCAGTTTGCGCTCCACCGCCTCCTCGCGCATCGCATTGACACCGCTGTTGAACCAAGGCTGGAGGTCGGTGTAGTTGGGGATATCCAGAGTGCCCTTCCGCCAGGCCTTCCACTTTTGCTCCCACTCGGCTCGGTTCGCGGGGGCAACCTTGCGCGTCACGGCTTCGACCCAGGCCGCATTCATCTGCTCGTCGCTGTCGGGCGCCTCGACGAAGTAGATCGGGCTCACGCTCTCATGGCCCATGAGGGCATGGACCTGGCGCTTGAGGTATTCCTCCCATTCCCAAAGGCAAGGCGGACTCTGGAAATAGTCGGGCGAGAGGCAGACGAGGAGAATCTTGCTGTGGCGCAGGCCATCGAGGATGCGGTGCCGCCAGTCGTCCATGTCCTGGATCTCGTTCGTATCGAAGAAGATCCGCAGAGGTTGGGTGTCGAAGTTTCGGCTGTCGGCAAGGATGGCGTCGTGGAGGGCCGTGACCCAGCCCTGGGTGTCCCCCGCGCGCGGCAC
>JBMOJD010000189.1:0-1521 GCA_049317025.1 Fimbriimonas sp.
CGTCGTCGCAGGACGGCCAAGCCGCCGAGGGCGAGGGCAATCATCGACGAAGGCTCGGGGACGGGCTGCGCCCAGTTGTTCCCGCCGGAGCCGACGAGCGAGAAGCCGCTGACTGGAGCGCCGAACTGATCCTTGGCCGAAGCTCCTCCCCACTGAACCGTGTGCGAAAAGTCCGAACTCGCTGTGCTCCACCAGCCCGAGTTGTTCGCGGGATCAAGGCGAGTTTGGGTCGAGACGCTGAGCGAAACAGACAGGTAATAGCTTTCTCCGAAGATAATGTCGAACTCAGGCGTGAAGCTCTTCGGCAGAGCGTCACCCGTAAACACGCCGCCAATGAATTGGCCGTTTGCGCCAGCGGTCTGACGGTTCGGGAACCTCGACAGCACGATCGAGAGGCCATAAGAGGCAGAAGGATAGTCCTCTGGGTTGGAAAGAGCCGAGGACGAGGCCGACAGCAATCCAGAGAGATTGACCACCGGGGTGAGTTTGCCAGACGTCCCAACCGAGCCGCCCGTCGGGATGACTTCATCGCCAAAGGTGCCCGTCACATACTGACCCGCATAGTTGTAGAGCGGAGTCGTTCCCTGCTCCAAGTGCGACTCAACCTTCAGCTTGATCAAGCCCGGAGCGACGGTTCCCGAGGTCTTGGCGTACCCGAAGGCGTCCTCTTGTTTCTTATCAATGTCAATCGAACCGACGTTCGAGTAAGGGTTGCTCGACTCGTAGGAAGTGTAGTACTGACTAAAGTTCACCGAGACGTCAGTCGAGAATGAGAGCGCGGACAAGCCAAGCGCCCCGAAAGCAAACGCAAACCGTAGAGACTTCATCAGCATGAATTATGCGCCATTCATGAATCAGATCCAATGGCAGAACGAAACTGAATCGGACTCCCAGTCGTCCGCAAGGTATGACTTCGAATCGGCTGCTCTCCATCTTGCTCGTCCTTTGTATCCTCGCCATTTCGGGCGCCCAACTCAACACAGGAGTCAGTCCGAACGGTCTCCGCACGGGCATGGAGATCCAGTGGAGCGCGCTCGATTCCGGCCCTGTTTCCAACGTTGCTCAGCAGGGCATTCGGGTCTTCGAAACTGAAGGCGACCTCCAGCGATTCTGGACCCAGACGTCCCGCAAGCTTCCCCAGGCGATGCCCTACCGCCTCGACTGGAACACCGAGAAGGCAGTTGCGGTCTTCCTTGGTCAGCGCACCAGCGGCGGATTCGAGGTCTATGTCCAGCGAATCGACCGCATCAACGCTTCCATCGCCCGCATCAACGCGATCGAGCGCAAGCCCCAGCAGGGCCGCATGACGACCCAGGCGATCACCAGCCCCTGGGTCCTCATCCGGGTCAAGCGCAACGCGGCCGATTTCACTCTTAGCGTTCAACCCGAGCGCCAGGGCAACTGGTACGGTGGCGTCCAAGTCATCCCCGGCAACGGTGGAGGGTACGGCGGAGGCTATGACCAGGGAGGCCGCTGCCAATGCACTTGCCCTTGCTGCCGTGCGGGCAAGTGCACCGCTGA